>JAGXSM010000128.1 GCA_018333725.1 Melioribacter sp.
ATTAAAAATAGAATCGGTAGAAGATAAGTATTTTCTAATCTACAGTAATTATGAAACATCATTCGAAGCCGGTAAAAAAGCGTTTGAACTATTTAGAAAATCATTGATAAGTAATTACAAAATTTTATACAAAGAAAAATATGTTTACGATAATTACACCAACATTCTTTTTATTGGAAGATACCAGGGACGTCCTTCGGTTTACATTTATAATATGGCAGCAAAGGAATCTAAATTATTCTGGAGCAGGTGGGGACGTAAAGTAACTACATTAAATCACTTTAAGGATCGCACCTATTCATTTTTTGTAACTGCATTAGGTTATGGTAAACAGGGAAGCTTTCCATACGTAAGAGATACAAGAATATACAGATTCACAGCGTCTGATGATTTGGTTGAAGAACTTGATGAACTTGGTGATGGTCTTCAGGTATATACATACTGGGATGCAAAAGATACCTTTAAAGTAAATATCACTAAACCGGATTCAATTAAATCTGATTTACTTTTTCAGGAAATACATTCTTACATTTATCAGGGTAAAACAGGACCGGTTAAGCAAAGAATATTCAGTCTAACTGAAGATGGATTTCCAAAACCGCCGGATATCCAGCCGCAATTAATTTCCAATAATAACACCCGGTTAATACGACTTGCACAGCTTGACTCCGAAATCTATATTTATTTGAAGAATATTAAAGAAGGTTCGGAATCGATGCTGGCGAATTTTACTGGTAGATTATATAATGCAATTTGGTCGAATGATGATAAATACCTTTTCATAATAATTAAGAATAATTCGTATTCAAGAGTTACAGCAGCCAATCAGCAGGAATTAATGGTAATTGATACAGAGCAAAAAAAACTTATAAAAACATTTCATAGTAATTATTATCAAAATATATTAGCCAACGGAAACTACATCTTTTATGAAACTATTATAGATGGTGAATCGGTGATTTCTGTTTATGATTTATTAAATGACGATATTTACGATGTAATTAAGATGCCGGGCGGCTGTGCAATTAACAACTTAGTTAAGTGAACTAATGAGAACCTATTTCAGAATATTAAATTATATTAAACCCTACTGGAAGCATTTAACAGCATCAGTTATTTTTTCAATTTTTCAGGCACTTCTTAATGGCGCTTCAATTTATCTTGCTATTCCTCTGCTGGATACGCTATTTCAACAAGCCGGTGTTGCATCGGCCGATTCCTCGTCTGTTAGTCAGAATGTTCCTGCACAGTCATCGGGTTCTATTGGCGGAATAATAAATGATGTGATCAATTATTTTAAGGAAATTATTTTCAGCGGCGATACTTCTGATATTCTTCTAAAGATATGCATACTTATTGTTATCGCTTTCCTTGGCAAGAATCTATTCGGTTATCTTCAATCTTATTACCTCGCTTTTGTAGAACAGGGAATGATTCGCGATTTAAGAAATGAATCATATAAGCATCTTCACAAGTTACCAATGAGCTATTTTAAGAATGAAAAAACCGGTAATCTTATTTCCAGAATTACAAATGATGTTAACATGGTTAATACGAGTGTTTCCGCCGTGTTCTTAAACATGATTCGGGAACCGCTTACTATTATGGTATTTATCGCTATCGCTGTTTCAATAAGCTGGCAATTAACATTGTTTTCCCTTGTCGTTCTGCCATTTTCTTTAATCATCATTGGTTATATTGGATTAATATTAAGAAAACAGAGCGGTTTACTTCAACAAAAAATGGCCGATATAACTACCAATCTGCACGAGACAATTACAGGTGTAAAAATTGTTAAAGCGTTTGGAATGGAAGAATATGAAAACAAAAAGTTTTTCAGCGAAACACAGAAATTCTTCAGACTTGTTTTAAGAATTACACGTATTAGAAATATCTCAAGCCCGGTAACAGAGTTTTTAAGTGTAATAGTTGGTGTGGTTATAATTTATTTCGGAGCTCAGCTTGTGCTGGTGGATAAGACAATTAAACCGAGCGAGTTCATAACATTCCTCTTTGCAATCTTTCAACTGATGCCCCCGGTAAAGGAGTTGAGCAGTGTAAATAACCGTATCCAGGAATCGAGCGCTGCTGCCGATAGAATATTTGAAATTCTTGATACTGAACCGAAAATTAGAAATGTTCAGTCACCGGTTTCAGTTAACGGTTTTTACGATAAAATTGTGTTTGATAATGTTTCATTTCATTATGATGATTCCGATGAACTTATTCTGGATGGAATCAATCTTGAAGTTAAACGTGGATCGGTAATTGCGATAGTAGGAAGCAGTGGTGCCGGTAAAACAACTATGGTGGATCTTCTCCCAAGATTTTATGACCCTACTGCTGGTGCAATTTTACTGGATGGTCTTGATATAAGAAAAATAAAAATTGAAGATTTGAGAAAGTTGATGGGTATTGTAACCCAGGAAACAGTTCTTTTTAATGAGTCGGTTATTAGTAATATTGCCTATGGATTGGATGATTGTGATAAGGGAAAAGTAATTGAAGCCGCAAAAGCCGCAAATGCTCATAATTTTATTTGCGAATTAAATTATGATTACAATACTATCATTGGAGAAAAGGGGACCAAACTTTCAGGTGGACAGCGTCAAAGAATTTCTATTGCACGTGCGTTACTTAAAAATCCGCCTATAATGATTCTGGATGAAGCAACTTCCTCTCTTGATAATGAATCCGAAGTACTTGTCCAGGAAGCTATTGAACGACTGATGCAGGATAGAACTACGTTTGTTATTGCTCACCGATTGAGTACAATAAGAAACTCTGATAGGATAATAGTACTCGACCGCGGCAAAATTGTTCAGGATGGAAAACATGAAAGTTTGCTCGCCGATGAAAGCGGAATATATAGAAAACTGTACGAACTTCAATTTAGAGATTGAACTTGGAAAAAGCATACAATTCAGAAAATAAATTTGACCGCTTACTTATTGGCCTCGTACTTATTTTTATTGTCAGTTTAACCAACTCGATTTTCTTCAACCAGATTGGCTACTTTGGCGCTTTATTAATCCTTCTTATTCAATGGTACAAGACAAAGGAAAACAGATTTTATTCAACTGGATTGGAATTACCATTCATACTATTTCTTTGTGCTGAATTATTATCTGCAATTTTCTCCATCAACCAAGCTGAAGCATTCAGAATATTTTTTAAGCGGCTGGTGCTTATACCTATTGTTTATGTAATAGCAGCTTCGGCAGATAAACCGGAAAATGCAAAATTGTTTCTGAAAGTTTTTTTAGCTGCCGCTGTATTAACAGTAATTGCATATTTAATTGTTGCATACCGGCATTATATTTTTCAATTATATCGGCTCGAATCGAGAGGTCCTTCGGTATTTCAATACGTAATGACCGCTGGCGGTTTGATGAGCTTTGTTACTATAATTTTATTCGCTTTTGTAATTAATGAAAAAACTAAACTGAAGATAAAAATTCTGATTGTATCTGCATTTGTTATTGCTGCAATCGGTTTGATATCGAGTTATACACGGGCCGCATGGATCGGTGCTATTGCCGGCATCTTGTTTATTCTTATTATGAAACGTAATTGGATCTATTTTGCTCCGGTTCTTTTAGGAATCGTTCTTCTTATTTTCTTCTCAAAAAAGGAAAGTAAAATCCTAATCTATTCTTTAGATAATCAACCAGAACCTTTGACAACTATTAGCACAGAAGGTCGTGCAGTTGCCATCGAATCTGCTAACGGATTTTTATATGTTGCGGATTATGAAAAAGGGGTTCTCGTAATTGATTCAACCGGAACTGTAATACAAAGATTAGGTACAGAAGCCCCGGTAACAAGAATATTTCGATGGAGTGAAAAATATTTATTGATCTATTTGATCGATTCAAGATTTATTGTTAGCGAATTGGACCCTGATGGTAAATTGAAAAATGTTAACAAATCTGTTACGCCCGGACTTACACGCGATCAGGAATATAGTAATGGTAGTTTTTATACCGCTGATATTGATTCCGGGCTTACTAGATATAATAATCCGGTAGATCTTAAAAGTAAAATCAGATTAATTAATTTTGCCGGTATTGAAAGAGCTCAACCGGATTCCAATTCAATTGTTATTTACAATTCTAAAAAAAATCTTCTTCAACTCTATACAAAAACAAACAATTATGAATTCCAACCGGCTGATTCTGTACATATAATTTCACCAACATTTTATCTATGGAAATTTGACGATATCGTATTCTTCCAAACAGACAATGCAATGCTACAGTATGAAATTAATAAAGGAAAACTGAACCCAGTTAATGAGATAAACTTGAAAGGGATTTTTAGAATGGCTCAAGTAGATTCAGTTTTGTATTGCTCTACTGTTGATGGAAAGTTTTACAAATCCCAATTCGGAGCCGGTAGAAATGTTGATTTTGTCCTGTTCCGTGATATCCAAAAAAATATTACGGACTTTAAAGTAGTAGATGGCAGCTTGATTGCAACAACTCTCAAACTTAATCGGCTGGCATCAATCATAGATCCGTATCATGAAACCAATATTGAACGGCTTCATCTATGGAGTGCCGGAATCAAAATATTTCTTGATTATCCTTTCTTTGGTGTTGGTGATATTGACCTCGGCAAAATCTATTCCGAGTATAAACCCTCTTATGTAAAAGAAAATTACGGACATCTGCATAATAACTATCTGCATTTTCTTGTTATTCTGGGCGCTGTTGGTTTTCTAATAGTTCTATTTATGCTCTACAAAATATTTGTTCTTAACCTTAACATATACCGTTCGGTAATTAATGTTAGTTTTGCATCTTCGTATGCGCTGGGTACGTTGGGAGCTTTTGTTGGATTTCTTGTCTCCGGTTTAGCCGAGTGGAATTTTGGCGACCAGGAAATTATAACTATGGTGTGGTTTACAATCGGGTTAAATATTGCATTCTATAGATTATTTCTTCAAAATAAATTAAATGATAAATCTACTTTATGAGTAAGATGAAACTGTCATCAATTATAATTGCTAAAAATGAAGAAATGAATATCCGGCGATGTCTTGATAGTCAAATTGGTTTAATTGATGATATTGTTTTAATTATTGATTCTACAACCACGGACCACACGTTTAAGTATGCATCTGAGTATCCCGGTATCAATTGTGAGATTGCCGATTGGAGAGGATTTGCAGAAACTAAAAATTATGCTTTAAGCAAAACTAAAAACGATTGGGTGTTCTGGATTGATGCCGATGAAGAGATCACTCCTGAATTAAGAACCGAGTTGTTACTATTCAAGGAATCAACTCCCGACTTAAACGCATTTTCAGTTGCACGAAGAGCATATTTCCTTGGTAAGTGGATTAAACATAGCGGATGGTATCCTTCCAAAGTTGTCCGGCTATTCAATAAAAATTTTGCAGTATTCAATAACAAGCCTGTCCACGAAGGATTAGAAATTCAGGGTAATGTCGGAAATCTTAATAACGACCTTAATCATTTTACTAATCCAAACATTGAACATTATTTCAAGAAATTTAATATCTATACTTCACTTGCAGCTAATGAGCTATTTAATAAGGGAAGAACAACTTCTCTTTGTGATTTTTTAATAAGACCACTTTTTATTTTTCTTAAAATGTATATTTTTAGGTTAGGATTTCTTGATGGTATTAACGGATTTATTCTGGCTCTGTTTTCATCTTATTATGTATTTACAAAATATGCAAAACTATGGGAGTTAAATAGAAACAAGAAATGATTGGCATTATACCTAATATTGATAAACCCGATATATTAAATATCCTCTCCAAAATTATTGAAGACCTTCGTAAGAATAATCTTCCTTATTTAATAAGCGATACAATTTTAAAGTATAGAGATTCATTTAGCTCACTATTGGCAGAATCGAAGTATTTATCCCAGGATGAATTGATAAAGTCATCGGACTTTGTTATTTCAATTGGTGGAGATGGAACTATGCTTTCAACAGCTTTTGCTGTTAGGAATAGTTCTACGCCAATTCTTGGGGTTAATATAGGTAAGTTGGGATTTCTGGCAGAATTTGATATTGATAGTTTTTCCGAATTTATACCTGAGATTAAATCAAAAAATTATGTTATTGAAGAACGGATGGCACTTATAGGAAACATTGAAGAAGCGTCTTCGTTTGATTTATTTGCTATAAATGATATTGTTATTGATAAAGGTCCCTGGCAAAAGATGATTGAGCTAACAGTAAAAGTTGATGATGATTATGTATCAACTTTTTCTGCAGATGGGGTTATAATAGCAACGCCTACAGGATCTACCGGTTATTCACTTTCAACCGGAGGACCTATTGTAAATCCACGTGCAGATGTAATAACACTAAGTCCAATAGCACCTCACACACTTACAATGCGTCCGCTCGTTTTATCAAGTAAACAGAAAATTTCTGTAATTGTTAAATCGCCCCATCAAAAAATACAGGTTAGTTGCGATGGTCAAAGAGTTCACACGTATAACTCACCATCAAATATAAATATTCTTAAAAGTGCCCAACCATTCCGTCTTGTTCATTCAAGCAAGACGAACTATTTCGAAATACTACGTAACAAACTTTACTGGGGTCTCGACGTCCGTAAATCTAATAATTCTTTATAGAGGGTAGAATGAAAAAATTATTAATTCTAATTCTAGTATTGTCTTCCCTTATTTATGCACAGGATAAAAGTAAATTAATTACCGATGAACGTTCCGGTAAACCGATGTTATTAGGTATATGCGATAGGTCGGCATTGTTGGATTCTAATTTTGCATGGTGGTACGAATCGGAATATAATAATTATGAGTTTAGTACTTCAGCTGTTGATTCAATAAAACAAAAACTTGATGGTCTCTCTGTGCTAATTGTAATGGGAACCTGGTGCAGCGATAGCAGGAGAGAAGTTCCCAGGTTCTTACGGATCCTGGATGAATTGAAATTTAATAACGAGTTACTTACAATAAATTATGTCGATAGAAAAAAGGAAAGTCCGGAAGGTAATATTTCTTCTCTGGATATTAAGTATGTTCCTACTTTCATTTTTTACAAAGGTGGTAAAGAGATAGGTAGAATTATCGAAACACCCCAAATTACTTTAGAGGGTGATTTCAAAAATATTCTTTATAATTGATCAAACACTTCAGTTAAATGTTTTAAAATAGAAAATGCCGGGTGTAAACACGGAATTTTTTTACGTAAACTAATTTTAAAAATTAATTTTTATTCGATTCAACTTCGGGTACCGAAACTGTAGTAACATCTTTATAATTTTTCGGCTTCCGGGATGAACCATTCTTTTTACCTGATATTTCTACTTCAATTTTTTCTATTTCGTTATTGTTTAAATGTCCGTTACCATTTCCATTACCATTCTTTGTTTCGTGATAAGCATAAATCTGATTCTTGTAATTTCGTAAAACAATACTATGTTCATCTTTATGAAGTACATATTGAGGTAATATAGGAATTTTTCCTCCACCGCCGGGTGCATCAATAACGAAATGTGGAATTGCGAGTCCGCTGATATTTCCTCTTAGTGCAAACATTATCTCCAATCCCTTATCTATTGAAGTACGGAAATGATTTGCTCCTCTTGTTTCGTCAGCCATGTATAAGTAATAGGGTTTTACTCTTATCTTTAAGAGTTTGGTGAATAATTCTTTCAGGGTATCAGTATCGTCATTAACACCTTTCATTAAGACTGCCTGATTTTGAACAGGGCTTCCGGCATTTGCCAGCATCTCGCATGCTTTAGTGCTTTCCGGTGTAATTTCCCATGGATGATTGAAGTGTGTATTTATATATATTGGATGGTACTTCTTAAGCATTTCACATAGTTTGGGTGTAATTCTATGAGGTAATACGCAAGGCATTTTTGTACCGAGCCGGATAATTTCAATATGCGGAATTGTTCTTAAACGCTGTAGTATTTTTTCAAGCATTGTATCGGTTAGCATTAATGGATCGCCGCCGGACATAATTACATCGCGTATTTCAGTATGCTGTTCTAAGTACTTAAATGCGGATTCGAGCTGTCTCATCGAAATTTTATCTGAGTTGCCAACTTTTCTCTTTCTTGTACAGAACCGGCAATACATACCGCATTGACTTGTTGTTAAGAATAATGCCCGATCAGGATAACGGTGTGTAATATTTGGAACAGGACTCATCGCATCTTCCTGGAGAGGATCTTCATAGCCATCAATGTCTTCCAATTCTTTAATGTCAGGAACGCACTGAAGCCAGATTGGATCGCCCGGATATCTGATGAGACTTAGATAGTAAGGATTTATTCTTGCTTGAAAGAACTCGTCAAGTCCTTCAGCAACTTTTCGATCAATGTTGAATTTTTCCACCAGCTGATCAACTGTATGAACACTATCTCTAACCATTTGCTGCCAGAGTTCCATGATTATGCCCTTTGTGTTTTGTTATTTTATATATTTTCCGAAAACTATTAAATGATCATTTACTTTGTAAAAATCTTTAATCTCAGCAACTATTGAATAATTATTTCTAAAATAAAAATTCCGTGTTGCATCATAATTATCCTTAGAAGATGTTTCTGCAAGAATCCATCTTCCGTTGTTTTCTTTAACAAAACTTTCTGCATGGTCCAATAGTTTTTTACCGACTCCCTTATTCTGAACTCTACCATCAACAACAATCCAGAAAAGATCGAAAGTGCCGTCTGTTAACGCTCTTTTACCTGTACAATGATAACCGAGAATTTTTCCATCATCTTCATAAACAAAAATGTTGTAGTAATCATGATTAACATTACCGAGCGCTTCATCAATTAATTCTACGGCAACTTTTTTTTCATCCGGACTGAAATTATCAGTTCCGTCAATTATATCAACCAGCTGGATTCTATCCTTAGATTGCAGCTTGCGTATCATATTGTATTCTCTTTAATGCTAATTGGGTTAACCGGTATAATAATTCTTCGTAGCTTATACCGGCGGCTGCAGCCGAACGAACAAATCCAGAATCGGGTGATATATCAGGATTCGGATTTACTTCAATAACGTATGGAACATTTTTATTATTTAGTCGAATATCGACTCTGGCATAATCTCTGCATTCGAGGGCCTTATAAGCTTCTAAAGCCATCTCTTCAATTTTTGATTTTAATTTATTATCGAGCGGGGCAGGACATTTAGGAGTTGTATGTTTATAATAAATACTCTCCGGCGACCATTTAGCTTCGTAAGTAATTATTTTAGGGAGTTCCTCGGGTAATCCGTCAAAACGGATTTCGGAAATCGGAAGTAATTGATCTCCTAAAATTGCTACGTTCAACTCTCTTCCGTCAATGTATTCTTCAATTAAAACTTCCTGATTGTAATTGCTATATAAATATTGAAGTCGTTTTTTAAGAGAATCATAATCGTTCACAACAGAAAATTCCGATATACCGATGCTTGCATCTTCTCGAGCTAATTTTAAAATCATCGGATATCTTAGAAGCAGTTCTTTCTGTGAAGGAATTCGATGCAGTTTAGTAATTAAATGACGAGGGGTTTTAATCCCGTGTGAATTTAAAATCTGTTTCGTCCGCGATTTTATAAGACAATTACCAAGACAAATCGGGTTATTACCCGTGTAAGGAACTCCTAATAAATCAAAGAAACCGGCAATATAACTTTCGAGGTTCGATACGCCTTCAACCGATTCAACAAAATTTAAGATGACATCTGGAGAATAGTGATTTACTTTTTTTATCAGCGCTTTGATGTCGCTGTTAACTGCAAGCGTATCAACACTAATATATTTCTTAGATAATATTTTTTTAATGTTTTCAATCTGATTAAGAAAATCTGTTTCGGATAAATCAACATTCTCTTTATCATCATTGGTATCTTTACCAAGGTAATTACTGTAAAGACGTGTCGGCTCGTTAAAGCAGATCAATATTTTACTGTCGAGATTCATAACAGGTTGTGTCTCTTTGCTGCAATAGAAAGTACTTTGTTTATCATTTCGTTGTAAGATAATCCGGTTGCCCTGGCAGCTTTTGGAAAACATGAATTATCTTCTGGTTTAGGGAGTATTCCGGGTAACGGATTAATTTCAATAATGTTCGGTTCGCCATGTGCATCCAATCTTAAATCAATTCTACTCCAGTCTTTACATCTTAGAACTTTGTATGTTCTTAAAGAAGCATTTTTAATTTTTTCTTCGAGATGCTTATCAATTATTGCCGGACAGGAAAATATATTCAATGGATTTTCCCTTGTATCAACAACCCACTTGGCTTCGAAGGAATAAATAGGGAGGAGGTTATCAGGGAGCTCGTTGAAATTTATTTCTACTATCGGCAGCACTTCTGTATCGGAATTATTACCAAGTATTGCAACTGTAAATTCTCTTCCGGGTAAATATTCTTCGATAATAAAAGGTTGATTATAAGCGCGGAGATTTTCCGAAAGACGTTCGGTTAGGTCAGACAGGTTATTCACAAACGACGAATTGAAAATTCCTTTACCGGAGCCTTCGGAAACCGGCTTCATTATTACGGGGAATGTAAGGTTAAAATTTTCCAGGTCGTCAATACTTTCTGCATAAATAAATTTTGATGTAGGAACACCATGATAGGAAAGAACTTCTTTTGTTCTTGCTTTATCTAAACATGTAGTAAGAGTTAAAGGATCCGAACCTGTATACGGGATGCCAAGCATATCAAGCATTGCCGGAATTTGTGCTTCTCTACTAACTCCATTTGCACATTCAGCAACATTAAAGACAATATCAGGATCTACTTGCTTAAATTTTTCGAAAGCTTCTTCATTAGCTTCGACCATAACTACATCATGATAAAGTTGAAGAGCATCTTTAATTGCATTTACTGTTTCAATTGTATCCCACTCTGCATAAGTATCGTTGTACGTAGAAGAATTTTTTGATTTAAGAGAGAGTGGTGCGGATTCGGAAGAAGATTCGTCCGGTTTTACGTTATATGTTAGTGCAACTTTTAGTTTTTTATTTTGTACCAACGAACTGATACAGAATTCCTTCCAATTGTTGCTTACTAATATAACCATTTGAAAATTTTTCGCAAGTTAAACGGGAAAAAATTTTATTTCCGAGAGATGACTGCATAGTGATAAAAAAAATTATTTGACCGGACCTTAAGCGATCTGAGAGAGAAGAATGTTGCTTGAAAAATTTTCTTTAAGATTTTTTCTGATGGTGGAATTATTTTCTTTGGCAAGTGAAGGGTCGTCATTAATAATCTGGAAAGCAAGTTCTCTTGCATCAACAAGCAAATCAAAATCCGTTACAACGTTTGCATATTTCAATTCCGGCAGACCGCTTTGTTTGGTTCCGAATATATCTCCCTGACCTCTTAACTTCATGTCAACTTCGGATAACTCGAAACCGCTATTATATTTTAGCATAGCATTCAAGCGGATAATTGATTTGTTCTTTTCAATCTGCTCATCGGAAAGATAATTGAAGTCGAAGCTGAACTGATTTGTTTTTATCGCATACTCATCCTTGGTAATTAATATGCAATAAGCTTGTTTATCGCTTCTTCCAACACGTCCGCGCAACTGATGCAATTGCGATAAACCAAACCGGAATGCGTCATTAATTATCATAATGTTTGCATCAGGTATGTCGATCCCAACCTCAATAACAGTGGTCGAAACAAGCACGTCATATTTTTTAGATGCAAATTCAACCATAACCTGTTCTTTCTGCTGCCAGCTCATTCTACCATGAATTAAACCTACTTTCAATTCTTTCAGGTGATTATCCTTGAGATCGTTGTAATAAGTTTCCGCAGCTTTCAGCTCAAGCTTCTCAGATTCTTCAACAAGGGGATAAACTAAAAATGTCTGGTAGCCGGATTTTGATTTATCAATTATAAACTTATAAACATCGTTAAGCTTGCTCTCGCCACGTAAATATGTTTTTATCGGCTTTCTGTTTAACGGCATTTCGTCTATAATAGATGTATCAAGGTCTCCGTATAAAGTCATAGATAGTGTTCTGGGAATTGGTGTGGCAGTCATTACCAGCACATCCGGTTGATTTCCTTTACGAATTAGATTATACCTTTGCACAACTCCAAAGCGGTGCTGTTCATCTATAATTACCAAACCGATTTTATTGTAATTAACATTTTCTTCTATAAGAGCGTGGGTACCGATTATCAATTGTATCTTACCGTGTTCTATGTCACCAAGAATTTTTTCGCGTTCAGATTTTTTTTGTCCGCCAATCAAAATGCCGGTTTTAATTCCGAGCGGCTCTAATAATTCTGAAATACGTTTGTAATGTTGATCGGCTAAAATTTCTGTCGGCGACATTAACACCGCCTGATATCCGTTTGAAATAACTATGAGCGCACTTATCAAAGCAACAATCGTTTTACCGCTTCCAACATCTCCCTGTAATAAACGGTTCATTGGTTTTTCGCTCTCAAGGTCCTTCCTGATTTCATGAAGTACTTTTATCTGGGCAGGAGTTAATTTGAAAGGAAGTGAATCGAGAAATTTTTTAATGAATTTGCTATCGGTCTTATAAGCGGTCTCTTTGCGTTTATTCTTTACAAAAGATTTTCTTAATGCGATCATACATTCGAAATAAAACAACTCCTCGAACTTAATTCTTCTTTCGGCATTTAAGAGGGAATTATGATTTCCCGGGAAATGTAAATTTCTTACCGTTGAATGAATATCTAAAAGTTCTCTGGATATTAGAATATCTTCTGGAAGTGTTTCCGAAAGATTGCTACAGAAATTTTCGACAGCATAATTAATAATTCTTCGTAAACTGAAATCTCCAAGGTTAGCAGCGCGCAATTCTTTTGGAACACGGTAAAATGGAATAATCTTACCTGTGTGCATAAATTCTTTTGATTCTTTTTCAGCAAGCCGGTCAAAATCCGGATGAACAAATTGTAAATGACCAAATTTTGTTAAAACCGGTTTTGCAGAGATCGCATAAAAATCGTTTTGATTAAATATGTCCTTAAAATATTTTATGCCCTGAAACCAGACGCATTCAAAAAATCCGGCATTGTCTTTCAGACGGACTTTATAAATCTGTTTCTTTCCATAACGAATAAGTTCTTTTGAAATTACTTCTCCGATAATAGTAACTTCACCTTCGTATCCGTTGCGTAAATACTGAAGCACTTTAACGCTATTTAGAATAGTGGACCGGTCGAGGTATCGGGTGGGGAAGTAATATAATAAATCTCTTACTGTATTTATCCCGATTTTGGAAAACGATTCGGAGCGTTTTGGCCCCACCGACTTTAAGTACTGAACAGATTGAGAAAGGATATCGGGCATAAATAAATTATGAATTGTGTTGGGATAAATATAATAAATAATAAATAAGTGATGAATATAATAGAATGGTGTTTACTACTCTTTTTCCGGCTTCATATCACGTGTCATAAGTTCGTAAGTAACTTTGATAGGATCTCTCTCTTCGAAGAGAATTTGATATACTGCAGAACAAATAGGTGTGGAAATTTTATGTTCCTGAGCTAATTGATGAACCGATCTGCTTGTTTCAACTCCTTCTGCAACCATCTTCATCGATTTTAGTACGTCTTTTAATTTTTTCCCTTTACCAATCTGCTCTCCAACGTACCTGTTACGGCTATGTTTGCTCATACATGTTACAATAAGGTCGCCCATACCAGATAGTCCGGAAAATGTTTCGGGACGGGCACCAAGAGCAATTCCTAATCGCGAAATTTCTGCAATTCCACGTGTCATAATAGCGGCTTTTGTGTTATCGCCGAATTTTGCTCCGTCAATTATGCCGGCACCAACAGCAATTACATTTTTTAATGCACCGCCATATTCTACACCAAGTAAATCTGTAGAAGAATAAACTCTGAAATATGAAGTGATAAATGCAGTTTGAATTTGTTTGGCAGTGTTTTCATCATTAGAAGCTGCAACTACTGCTGTAGGAATTTTACGGCTTACTTCTTCTGCATGACTTGGACCGGAAAGGACTCCAATTTGAGAATCTTTAAGATGCCTTAATTCACTTTTAATAATCTGTGATACGGTTAAAATAGTGTCTTTTTCAATTCCCTTAGCAACGCTCACAAAAGTAGTATCGCTGAAATCATATTTCTTTATCTGGTGCAGAACACTTCTAACAAACTGAGAAGGGATAGCAAGCACAATCATATGCTTGTTTGTTGCGCATTCTTCCAGAGAGTAATCTATGTTTATTTCTTTGGGTATTTTAATTCCGGGTAAATAGATTTTGTTTTCGCGGGAACGGTGAATGACTTTTGCGTAATGCTTTTTATACTCCCAGAGAGTTACATCGTGACCGTTATGGTGAAGAATAATAGCTAAGGTTGTTCCCCAGCCGCCGGCTCCGAGAACTGAAATTCTCATGTCGGGTTATTTCCTTCTAAATAAAGAAATTTTGTTCTCACTTCCTTTAAGTATCCGGTCAATATTCTTACGGTGTGTATAAATTACAAGTAGTACTAATCCGATTATAAATGGTAAAAGAGTCTGGTAGCCTTGAATTTCAACACCAAAAATATTTTCTCTTACAACCAGAATAATTGGTAGTGATACAGCCGCAGCTAAAGACCCGAGAGAAATGTAACGTGATAAGGAAACAGTAATAGTAAAAACAATCAATGCCAGAAGCATGTCAATTGTAACTAGTGTTAAAAGGAATCCTAGTGCTGTAGCAACTCCCTTTCCACCGCGGAATCCAGCGAAGACAGTCCATATATGTCCTATTACTGCACCAACACCGCAAATAATTTGAACAAGCGTGAAATCATCGAATGGAGTAATGTTACTGAACGGGAAATTATCTAAATAAAGTCTTGCAACAACAATAACAGCAATTGCACCTTTTACGGCATCCAGAATAATTGTAAGAACTCCCCATTTCCATCCCAGAACTCTAAAAACATTTGTGCCGCCGGCATTTCCACTGCCATGATGTCTTATATCTATTCCTTTTACAAGTTTGCTTAGAATAATGCTAATAGGTATTGAACCGACAAGATATGATAGAACAACTACGAAAACTAAATTGAGCATTTTACCGCCAAATTTTTTGCAAAATTATACAAATTGTAATTTATAAACAATTAAAAATAGAGCCTAGTTCAATACCTTCGAAATTGTTTCAAAAAGCAAGATATCTTCATCATTTGTTATCTTGAAGTTAAAACTTGAGCCGGGTACAATTTTTACTTTATAACCAGCATTAAATACCAGCATAGATTCATCTGTACCGATAAAATTATTTTGTTCGGCTTTTTTTATTGAATCAGTAAATATACCGTACTTAAAAACTTGAGGAGTTTGAACATAGTAAGTTTCGCTTCTATCCAAATAAGAAACAACTTCATCATCTCCTTTCATTAAGGTATCCTTAGCTTTAATCGCAACCACTGCTCCGCCAAATTCTCTTGCTGTCTTTACAGAATTTTCAATAATCTTTTCTGAAATGAAAGGTCTTACAGCATCGTGAATAAGAATAATATCATCGGAATCGGCATTGATCGATTTAACTGCATTAAATACAGAAAATTGTCTTTCGGAACCGCCTTCAACCGGTTTAAGCAATTTGGTAAAGTGATACTTTAGTTTTATTTCTTCAATGAGATTAAAATATTCTTTCTGTGCAGCAATAATAATTTTATCCACGAAACGACATTTTTGAAGAACCTCTAAAGTATACGCAATTATTTCCTTACCATTAATCCGGATGTATTGCTTTGGTAAAGAATAAGAAGTTCTTTTACCAATTCCGCCCGATGGTATGACAGCAATTACTTTCATTATAATAACAACATTGCGTCGCCGTAACTTAAAAACCGGTAACCTTCCTTAAAAGCTTTTTTATATGCTTTCATAATAAAGTCGTAATCTGCAAATGCAGCAACAAGCATCAATAATGTAGATTCCGGTTGATGAAAGTTGGTTATCAATTTTTTAGTTATCTTAAAATCATATTGCGGGAAAATAAATTTATCTGTCCATCCGAAATTCGGTTTTGAAAATCCTTCTGCAGTAACACTACTTTCGAGTGCACGGCATGTACTTGTGCCAACCACAAAAATATTCTTTTTATTCTTAAGGGCTTTATTGATTACATGGGCGGTTTCTTCGGGAACTTCGAAGTACTCGGAATCCATTTTGTGTTTGGTTAAATCTTCAACTTCTACCGGACGAAAAGTTCCAAGACCAATATGTAATGTAACAGGAACAAACATAGCACCTTTCTTCTCAATTTTCTTAATGAGAGAATTTGTAAAATGTAACGCGGCAGTAGGAGCAGCAACCGATCCGTCTACTTCTGCAAAGATTGTTTGATAATCTTCTTTGTCTTTTGGTGTTGTATCCCTTTTAATATAAGGAGGTAAAGGAGTATGCCCGATTTTTTCAATTGCCTTAAAAATATCACCGGCATCTTCATTAAAACGGACTGTTCTTCCGCGGGAGGTTGTGTTATCAATTACCTCGCACCACAACTTATCGTTGAAATAAATTCTGTTTCCAATTCTAACTTTTCTTGCCGGGTCAACAATTACATCCCAGATATTTTCTTCTTTATTCAATTCTCGTAGAACAAAGACTTCTATTTTAGCATTGGTTCTTTCTTTTTTCCCGAATAAACGGGCTTGCATTACTTTGGTTTTGTTAACAACAATTACATCGCCTTTATTAATGTAATCTACAATATCGGAGAAAGTTTTATTTTCAATTTCACCAGTAGATCTGTTCAATACCATTAGTTTTGCTTTGTCACGCGGAGAGACCGGATTTTTTGCAATTACTGTTTTGGGTAGATTGTACTTAAAATCTGATAACTTCATTTATACTCCTTTTTATTTTCTGATAATTCCGTTAATTGACGGATTCGAAGTATCTGTTTTAATCAGGATACTTCGCCCTCCCAAAATAGGGAGGGCCCAGAATTGTATCTTATTTTTTCTTATTTACTTTTTTTGATTTTGCTTTTGATTTTTTAACCGGCGTTTTTTTGGCTGTTTGCTTAACCGATTTTAATTCCTTAGCCACTGCCTGAGCTGCCGCTAATCGTGCTATTGGGACCCTAAATGGAGAACAGCTAACATAATTCAAACCGATCTTATGGCAGAACTCAACAGATTTTGGTTCTCCACCATGTTCGCCGCAAATACCAATTTTAAGATCCGGCCGAGTTGATCTTCCGCCATCAACAGCCATTTTCATAAGCTTGCCGATTGCATCAATATCAATTGATTCGAATGGATCGCCCGGAAGAATTTTCTTTTCCAGATAATCCGGTAAGAATCCGCCGATATCATCTCTTGAAAATCCAAATCCCATTTGTGTAAGGTCGTTTGTTCCAAATGAGAAGAATTGTGCGACTTCAGCTATTTTATCTGCAGTTAAGCATGCTCTCGGAATTTCAATCATTGTTCCTGTTAAGTGCGGAATTTTTTTCAATCCATATTTGGAACATACTTCATCGTGAATCTTGTTAACTATTACATATTGATGTTTTATTTCATTAACATGACATGTAACGGGAATCATAATTTCAGGGAATGGTTTCTTGCCTTCTTTAAGCAATTGAGCAGTAGCTACAAAGATTGCGCGAGCTTGCATTTCTGTAATTTCAGGATAAGTAATACCAAGACGAACACCGCGATGACCCATCATAGGATTATTTTCGTGCAGCGAGTCAGCTCTTTCATTTAGTTCATCAAGACTAATTCCAAGGCTCTGTGCTAATTTTTCCCGTTCATCCAATCTATTCGGAACGAATTCATGAAGCGGTGGATCGAGCGTTCTAAATGTAACAGGATAACCGTCCATTGCTTCCAATGTTCCTTTTACATCACTCAGCACATATGGGAAAAGTTCGTCTAAGGCATTTCTTCTTTCAGTTTCCGTTTTGGAGTGAATCATTTTTCTAAGTTTGAATAACGGTTCTTCAGAATTCTTTCCGTAGAACATATGTTCGGTTCTGAATAAACCGATTCCTTCTGCACCGAATGCTCTGGCTTTAGCAGCATCTTCCGGTGTATCGGCATTGGTTCTAACTTTCAGTTTTCTAACCTGGTCGCATATTTTCATCAATGCCTGGAAATCAGGATTTTCTTCAGCAGCTTTTTTCATTGGCAATTCACCGATGTAAACAGCTCCTTTTGAACCGTTAAGAGTTAACCATTCACCTTCTTTAACCGAGACACCGCCGGCAGTAAAATATTTTTCTTCATAATTAATTTTAATTGAACCAGCACCAACTATACAGCATTTACCCCATCCGCGTGCAACAAGAGCAGCGTGAGAGGTCATACCACCACGAGCAGTTAGAATTGCCTGTGCAGCTCTCATACCTTCAATATCTTCAGGATTCGTTTCTTCACGAACTAAGATTACTTTCTTACCTTGCTTTGCCCATTCAACTGCATCGTATGCTGAGAATACAACCTGTCCGGTTGCACCGCCGGGGCCGGCTGGTAAACCTTTTGTAAAAAGTTTTGTAGTTAATTCATGTGCAGGATCGATAATAGGATGGAGTAATTCATCAAGCTGCGATGGATTTACTCTTAATACAGCTTCTTCTTTGGTAATAAGTTTTTCTTTGTACATATCAAGAGCCATTTTAACAGCTGCAGGTCCGTTTCTTTTTCCAACACGGCATTGTAACATATAGAGCTTACCTTCCTGGATTGTAAATTCAACATCCAGCATATCACGGTAATGTTTTTCTAATAAGCGTTGAATACTATGTAACTGTTTATATGTTACGGGCATTCCTGTTTCGAGAGATGGAAGATGTTCAGTATGTTCTGTTTTACCGACTTCATTTATCGGGTTAGGAGTTCTAATACCGGCAACTACGTCCTCGCCCTGAGCATTTGTTAACCACTCACCGTAGAAATAATTTTCACCTGTAGCGGGGTTACGTGTAAATGCAACACCGGTTGCAGAAGATTCACCCATATTACCGAATACCATCGATTGCACATTAACGGCAGTACCCCAATCATCCGGAATTCCTTCAATTCTTCTGTACGAAATAGCTCTCTTGCCCATCCAGCTTTGGAACACAGCAGAAATTGCACCCCATAATTGTTCCATTGGATCTTCAGGGAATGGTTTACCGAGAACTTCTTTAACTTTCTCTTTATAGATTTCGATCAATTCTGCAAGATCATCTGCTGTAAGATCGGTATCGTTGTGAACTCCGCGAGCTTCTTTCATTTTATGAAGTTCTTTTTCCAATTGAACACGGACACCCTGGCCTTCAGCTGGTTCAATACCGGCAGCTTTTTCCATTACAACATCCGAATACATCTGAATCAATCTTCTGTGAGAATCGTATACAAATCTTGGATTGCCGGTTTTTTTAATTAATGCTTCGCGTGTTTCATTATTAAGACCAGCATTTAGAATTGTTTCCATCATACCCGGCATTGATGCACGGGCACCTGATCTAACGGAAACCAATAACGGATTTACTTTATCTCCGAATTTAGCTCCCATTTCTTTTTCAACTTTAGCAAGAGCATCCTTAACCTGTTTATCAAGTTCTTTAGGATATTTTTTATTGTTCTTATAGTAAGCTGTACAAACTTCTGTTGTTATTGTGAAACCGGCGGGAACAGGTAAACCGATATTAACCATTTCCGCTAAGTTTGCACCTTTACCGCCAAGAAGTTCTTTCATATCAGCTTTGCCTTCGGCTTTTTTACCGCCGAAGAAATAAACATACTTTGCCGTTTTTCCTTTTGCCATTACTTTACCTCCAAATGATAATGTGATTTTTTAATTATAAGTCAGTTACTTTATTTATTAATAATTTTTCAAACTCTTCCTGGTTATCAAGTACAAGTTTGATTTTCAGATAATAAATATCAATGTCATCAAGGTCTTTCGAAAACTTGATTAGCTTAACAGCGTCCTTTTGTGTAGTTAATACACAGTTTGCATTGGTATCGTAAAACTTTTTTCTTATATCCTGAATTTCTTTCAATGTATAGTTCTTATGATCCGGGAATAACATTTTATTTCTGATATCAATATTATTGTTTTCCAGTACGCTCAGAAAAGAATGAGGTCTTGCAATTCCGCAAACAACCAGACTTTTTTGCCCCTGGAACTCTACCAGTGAAAATTCGTGATGACTTTTAACATCATATATTCCGGTGGCTAAATAATAACCATGAAATACAATTTTGTCTTTGAACTTATCAGAAAGTTTTTCTGGTATATCAGCTTTTTCAGAAAATTTTCTATTTATAATAATTACATCGGCTCTTTCGAGTGATTCAAAAGGCTCTCTCATTAAACCGAGAGGAAGAATTTTTTGCTCAATATTATTTGTCTTAAGTAAAAACCTCTGGTCGATCATTACAATATCCAGGTTTCTATAAAGCCATCTATGCTGGAATGCATCATCTAAAAGAATAATATTTATACCGGAATTACTGATTAAGCGTTTAGCTCCAACGACTCTTCTTTCGGAAACAGCTGTAGGAACTTTTAGTTCATCAGAAACAAGGTACATTTCGTCTCCGCATTCATCAACAGTAGTAAAGATTTTGTTGCCATCAGAAACATAAATGTAACCGTAAGAGTTTCTTCCGTAGCCGCGGCTAAGAATACCAATCTTCTTGCTATATTTTTTTAGAATCTCTGCCAGGAATATCACCGCCGGGGTTTTACCGGATCCGCCTACAGTAAGATTGCCTACTGATATTACAAATGCATTCACCCTGGTAATTTTGAAAAATCCCTTATCAAACAAATAGTTCCTAACGCGTATTATGAACGCATACACAAATGTAAGGGGTGATAATATTATTCTAATAAAGTTTAACAACTTTCTATTGCTTCCTTCTGCAGTTTATTAAGCATTTCTTCACATTGTAAAATCATATTTGAAGTTTCATCGTAGCTTAAATTCTGCTCTATCGTAATTACATCAGAATATTTTACAAATACATTACTAAAGGGAAGAGGTAACTCGAATTTATCCCAGCTCTTAAAGACAATTTTTCTATCACAACCAATTCCGGCAAGTATAAGCGGAGCATTACCTTTCTTAGCTGTAATAACTGCACCGGCTTTCATTTTATGGATCGGTCCGGTCGGGCCATCCGGTGTAATTGCCAGTGAATATTTGTCATTGATCAAATCAAGAAGCATTACAAGAGCATCATTACCGCCGATGTGACTGGAACCGCGGACGATTTTGTAATTCCATTTTTTCAGAATATGTGCAAGTACATCGCCGTCTTTACTTTTACTTACAAGAGCAGAACAATTGATATTTCTATGTAAGTACCAGCCGATAGCCATCGAACCATGCCAGAATGCTACAACAAAATTCTGATTATTTGCTA
>JAGXSM010000129.1 GCA_018333725.1 Melioribacter sp.
ATGGCATGTATAGCAATTTGCCATTGGTGGATTAACCGACTTTGATTCGAAACTGTATGCAACATCTTCCAGACCTTTATGACATGCGGTGCATTCCATCTTTTGATCTGATGCATGTAACTTGTGATTGAAGAGCAATTCCGATTTTTTAATTAACAATGGTTCCTGAACATCTTCATAATGGCAGTAATTACAATTATCTGTATCCTCAACATCATGACAGGTTGCGCAAACAGATTTCTCGGGAAGTAGTCTGTCATTAAGAGACATGCTTTCCATTACATTTGTATGGCATGATGCACAATCAGTAACTTCTTTATGAACCGCGTGCGAGAATTTGATCACATCTTTATTGGTCTTTTGAGGTTCATCGCTTTTATTAATATCAATTGCAGCTATGGTTAGAAACAATATTATTATTAGCGATAGAGAACCATAAAGTAATTTTATTTTCATATTATTCTAAAAGTTAGTATTGAACAGGTGATTTACTTTAAATAAAACACGGAAATCATTCTTATAAATTTTATTGTTGAAATATTGTCCCTGAAGATCGAATGACCAGGTGCGCCATGGCCGGACATTTATTCCACCCAAGAATGAAATGATTTTATTCGATTCGGAATCTTTAGATAATTTGTAAGTTGTATAAGATATTCCAGCAGAAGGCGTCAAGAATCCGTCTAAAAATGTTCTTGCTGTGTAGAGTGAAACACCGTCAAGTTCTCCGGCATAACCAAGATTTTTTCTATAGCTTATACTTCCGTATTCAGTTGTTGCGCCAACAGTAATTCTGGAAGAGTTTTCGTCCTTATACTTAACATAACCGTACTTGCCGAAAAATGTAGCAACTTTTGGAATTCTATAATCGAATCCGCCTTCAATTTCCTGAGAGTTTCCGAAATTGAAAACTGAAAAAATAGAATTATATCTTATCTGCGGCTCGCGGTAATTGTAATATCCGTTCAAACCAATATTGTTGGTTAATTGAAATCTACCATCAACTTCGATTCTTGAAGTTGTTTTAATATTCAAATCGTATTCATATCTCGAACTGACTTCAAATATTTCAGGTAATTCAAACCATATATCACCGGAAACATATTTATACTGGTTCGATTTAGATTGGATTAATACAGTTACAGGATCCAGATCGGAATTTAAACGCAATGAATTATAATCTTCCTGTTTATAATTTTTGTCAATATAACTTACTCCAAATTTTAGAAAGTCGAACGGATTGACTTCGAATCTTCCACCCATTACGTAATTATTAGCCCAATCATCAGTTAGTTCTAACTTTTGATAAGCCGGTACATTTCCACCATAAAAACCAGATAAAGAAATTCCGCTATAATTAATCTTCAGGTTTACGCCGTCAAAAAGTCCGCCGGCAACAGGTGTAAAAAGAGGCTGACGACCGAGTTTAAGTGTTACCGCACCTAAAAGATCGCGTCCTTCTAAATACAAATTGTAAAAACGGAATCTAACATCCTGATCGAGAGATTTACCAAGGTTTGCTTCCATACCGGTTCGGGTTCTCAATGAGAAATTACCGACATTAAAGTTGAGATTGAGTGATTGAAATGTTCTAATGAATGTTTC
Organism: Melioribacter sp.; assembly: GCA_018333725.1. Classification (GTDB taxonomy): domain Bacteria; phylum Bacteroidota; class Ignavibacteria; order Ignavibacteriales; family Melioribacteraceae; genus DSXH01. The sequence continues at coordinate 1,606 of JAGXSM010000129.1, forward strand.
GGAGGATGAGTTATTATCGAATCTTTCAAATGTATATAACGAAGAAGAAAATCTGCCGTTGAGATTTTGAGAGTATGTAATCAACGGCAGAAAAAGAATGATAAAACAAAAAATATTTTTTTTCATTTTATTCCTATAACAATTTATCCTTTCGGAACTGGGTGAGTAATCTTTGCCCACATTTTATCAAAATTGAATTCTTTATAAGTTGGGCTTTCTGGATTATGGCACTTAACACAACCGGCTTTTATTTCTGCATCGGTTTTCCATACTATTAAACCATTCTTTATTGATTCTTCTTTGCTCTTCATAATTTTCAAAGTTTTGTAAGCAGATCCAGCTCCGTGACAAGTTTCGCATTGAACGCCGTCTTCAATTTTGAATTTAGCACCTATTAATTTTTTATCGGTAACATCATATCCTGATGCATGGCATTTTAAACATCCCGGTGAATCAACAGCTTTTTTATTGTATTTAGCCATTGCAATTTTATCTGCTTCTGGAGTTTGAAGTGTTTTGTATGCATTGGCATGAGCACTTTCTTGCCATATTTTTAATTGCAATCCTTGTTTTTCTGTTTTATGGCATGTTCCACAAACTTGAGATCCTTCATAACCAAAAGGTTGTGCAGAAATTTCTGTGGGAACAACGTAAGTAATTGCTATTACTAAAAATAAAATTATTGATACACGACGGATCATTATTTTCCTCCTGAAGTTAATTTGTTATTTAAAAGAGCCTATAAATCTTTTTGAAAAATAGTGGAATTAGAATTAAGAGGCAATAATGTCCTATTATTTATTTCTTCGCACTATTTTCATTTTGATCTTCTTCAATTACCGGATTAAGCTTTTTATCCAGCCAATCCCGCAATTCAGGATCATTTTCCAATTCTCTGTCTATAATTTGAACCGGCACTAAACCATTCTCTTCTAAAGCTTTTGTAAAGAGGATAGTTGAATGACTGACTTTTTTAATATCTCTCTTGCCGGCTAAATACTCTTTCCATTCTAAAACAACTCTTCTGAAATGTTTCTCATGATGGTGTCTGTATGTGTCGAGCGTCATTTTACCGTCTATCCATGTTAAACTCATTGGATATTCTCTTGGATGGAAAATAACAAAGAACCAGTGCCAAACCACAATGGCAAGTGTTGCCAGAATAGCTTCGTAAAAATGAATCAGCTCGCTTACCTTAATCAACCATGTTGGTGCCCAGTTGCCAACTATTGTCGGGAACCATAAAATAAATCCTGTTGCTCCCATAATTACAGTTCCCCAAATTAAAGCCCAGTATTCAGCTTTTTCTGTATAATCATATTTGTCATAACTCGGTTTTCTCTTTTTAAGTCTTAGATAGTAAAGGATCGAATCGCGTGCATCGGTAACATCACTAAATCTTGGAATTAAATTGTAAAGAACATCTCTTCCGCGCGGAGTAAAAATTAAATACCATAAATGATATAACCCGGTTACTATCATTACAACAGCTGCACCACGATGAATGTATTGACGAACAATTTCCGACATACCAAAAGTCTGAAGTAGTTCTGCCCACCAGCTGCTGTGATACTTGAGAGCAAATCCTGTTATTGCAAGTGTTAAGAAAGAGATTAATAGTAGTAAATGCTGTATTACTTCGTTTTTTGTGAACCGTGGGATTGTAATTTCGCCTTGCATATTTCTGCGTTTTCTTTTCACTTCATAAACATAAATAAGGATGTTATGAACAATCATCGCACCAATAACCGAAACAATTAACCAGAAATATAATTCAGCCACAAAATTTTCTATTCTTGCAGATGTTTCATTCATCGTTCTGTGAGAATAGCTTTGTGAGAATACCGGTGTTGCATCGGGGTGACATTTCTGACAAGTAGCAGTAACATTATTTTCACTTACAGAAGATTCAGGATGTTCTTTTGGTAAAATTTTATGAACATTATGGCAATCAACACACATCGCGGATTTTTCGCTTCCACGCATAACTGCTAAACCATGATAACTATCCTGATATAACATTGATTGTCCACCCGGTTTTCCAAAACGCTCAGCTATTCTTGGATTTTCATGACAAATAATACAAGTCTTTTCCTGAAGTATTTTAGCTTCTATTCTTTGATTGCTGGTTGTAATTGCTTGAATGGAATGTTCGCTATGGCAATCACCGCATACAGGAGCTTCTCTAAATCCCTTTTTAGCAAGTATCCAGTGAATTGATTTCTGGTATTCTTCCGAAATTTCTTTATGGCATTGCCCGCATAAATTAGGTGCATTGAAAGTAGAAATTTTACTTCCTGGTTGAACTTTATTTTTAATATTGTGAACGCCATGACAATCGCTGCAGTTTGGCGCATCAGTTCTACCATTTAAGACAAGTTTTCCATGGACTGATTGGGAATATCTCATACCGGGAGTCGGGAGAGCAATTTCATATTTTTTTGTTAATTCCGGGTTATCGTGGCATTTACCGCAAGTAGTTGCAATATTTTTCGGATGAACTTTGCTTGCCTCTTCTTTTACCTTCTTTATATCATGAGAACCATGGCAGTCCCAGCATTTTGCAGCTTCGTCAATTCCTTCGCTTAATGCAATTCCGTGAATGCTTTCTCTATGTTCTTTAGCAATATCTCCATGACAGATGTAACAATCAGCCGATTGTGTGGCCTTTAAATTTTTCGGATGATTTTTTAGGTTAATAGCAATAAAGTTGTGGCAATCCGAACAGTCCAGGTTTTTATGAACCGAAGATGGAAGAGTCATCCGGGTATCAATTTTCTTATGACAGCTAATACAATTGTTTTTATCAATCTTTGTAACTGAATGGTAATTTCCTAATAGCGTAGCAGAGGAATGGCATTTATTACAATATTGTTTCGCTTTTAATTTATTATCTGTAGGAGGTTTTTGAATTTCGTGGTTGCCATGGCACTTAACACAGGTTGGCGGATTTTTAACTTTGAGCCGATGATGAATATCGGAATCAACAGACTTAACAAATTCATCATGACAGGTAGCGCAGCTAACTTTTTTTGCACCTTTTTCAATATGGTCTTCATTTACTACATCTTCATGACATCCCTGGCAATCAATAGCTTCAGCATGAACTGACATCTTAATCGAAGTTTCATGGCAATCGGCACAATTAAAATCCTGTCCTTTTGTTCGATTGAACGCAAGTAAAAGAAGACAAATAAAGATATATTTTGGAGCATGGAAGAAAAGGGATCTTGTATTCAAATGAACCTCTATTATTTTTTCAGATGTTTATTCTGTTTAATTTCCTGTCAAATATCATGCAAGTTATCTATATGACAGATTATCTATTTTTTCAAACTTATTTGAAACGCGACTGTGATATGTATTTATAAAAATTAAAGAAACCTCATTTTCTGGATAAATGATTCTCAAAAACAAGATAATGGACTAATGCATCCTTTCGCACAATATTTAGATAATACCAATTTGTCAAATTAGACTGTTTCAGCCATTAAATTGACCCATTTTACTCGTTCGTTACTTTTTAAAGAATTCTCCGGTTATCATATACCACTCTTTTTCTTCCAGTTTTTCTAATTGTCCCCATTGCAATTCAAAGGTTTCTGAAGAGTCTGATTTAATCATTTCTTTTATTAGCTTAATATAATTATCGATTTCTTCCTGATAATAGGTAACCGCATTCTTGCCGATTTTCAACTGAGTTAATTCGGAATCTAATTTATCTGCATCAATAGAGCAGATCCAGTTCTTCTCGTAGGGTGTAAAATCAAGAGCTTCTAAATCTTCATTTAATTCATGATTTATATTTTTTACCTGACCACTAACAGGTGACAAAAATTGAACGGTTCTATTTCCTTGCTTAACATTGAAAAGTGGTTGCCCCTTGGTGATATTCATTCCAAGATTAGGGAAATCAATACCGGTAATTTTGCCAATCAGTTTTTTAGCAAAGTCGTCCATACCAACTTTTGCAGTTCCATCCTGACCAATAGCTGTCCAGCAATGGCCATCAGAAATAAATACTCCGCCGGGAATAGCAAACTCGCCGGCACATAATTTTTCTTTTTCAGTTAAATGAGCAATATGAACGCGCGGTTTTAGCTGCTTCTGAATTCTATCCTGACGTTTAACAAGAGATTTTTTTGTGAACTCAAGTAATTCATCTTCGGTAAATGGTTTCTGAACATAATCCATCGCACCAAGTTTCATACAGTCAACAGCGGTTTCTACTGTAGCATATCCGGTAATAATTATAACATCTATATCAGGGCGCAAATGTTTTACAAGCTTTGTTACTTCAACGCCATCCATTGCCGGCATTTTAAGGTCTGTAAAAACAAAATCGTAATGATGTGATTTAATAAGGTTCATTGCTTCCTGACCAGAATTAACTGTGTCAATAGCATAACCATCAAGCACGAGAATTTTTCTAAAGCTATCCAGGATTACATCCTCGTCATCCACGCAAAGAATTCTTGCTTTTGGATTTGGAACATCTGCACGTTTTAATGAGACAGCTTCTGTGCTGAAATCGAGGTTGATGCTTTCATTAAGTATTTCTTCTCGTTCTTTACGAAGTTTTTTCTCATTCATTTTTTTAATTGTGAATCTTATTACAACATCGGCCACAATAAATAGCACTAATGCTAATATGAAGAGAGGCATAATATATCTCCTTGTTTTAAGTTCTCTTTAGCGATCCGAACTGCATGGTGTTAACATACTCATTTCCAATTCGAGTTGACCCGGTATAATTCTATAAAGCCAACCGGCGAAGTAAGGGTCCTTTTCTAATAAAGTTATATCGCTTAATATTTTTTGATTACTCTCAATTATTCTTCCGCTTACTGCAGAATAGAGCTGATTAATTGTCCCGTCTTCTGCAATTAATTTAACGATTGGTTCGGCTTGATTTATCATCGTGTCGTTTTCCAGGAATTCAATATTCTGAATATTTTCGAGTGTCTTAATAAATATATCGGTCGCGCCAATATTAACCGAACCATCATTTAATTCCTTAACCCAGCATGAATATCCTAACCGGTAATATTTAGCTGGACAAGTAACATAAATAATCGAACTGCTATTTTTTGCTGAAGGATTAGTCAGTTCACTGTATTTGATGCATCTTTTGATAATGCTGATTATTTCATCAAATGAAAAAGGTTTCGGAATAAAATCGAGTGCACCACTGTAAAGTGAACGAACAGCATTTTCGATTGTAGAGTATCCGGATGTAATGACAACAGGTGTATCAATATTCTTATTTCTCAATTCATTCAGGAATTGAAATCCATCCATTCCCGGCATCATTATATCACTTATAATAATTCTGAAATTATTCCCGTTGATTTTTAATAGAGCCGTTTCCGCATCAAGTGCAAAATCGACTTTATAATTATTTATATCGCAGATTCTTTTAATAGAATCAATAACAACCTGCTCGTCGTCAATAATCAATATATCGAATTCTTCTTTCATCTATACTAATGGCAATTTAATAGAAAATATTGTCCCTTTACCCACTTCACTTTCTACATCAATAGTTCCGTTATGGTTATCAATAATTCTCCATACTATTGCCAGACCAAGTCCAGTTCCTTTTTGACCTTTGGTTGAAAAGAAGGGTTCAAAAAGTTTAGGAATATTTTCTTGAGGAATTCCGCATCCCGAATCTTTAATTTTTATTTCAACAAATTGTCTGTCACCACCGCGGTCAATAAATTCCCATCTCTGCCAGTTATCATTAAATGATGCGCAACCAGTTAAATATCCCTGATTAGGAATTGTAATTTTATAGATCGGTCCGCCGCACTCCGGGCATTTTTCATTTTTATCAATTAACGAAATATCGCATGTCGGGCAATTTAAACTGATCGAACTGTTCTTTGATAAGTTGATTCCGAAGAAATGCCTATCGTTGCCATATACAGGGTCCAGATTCATAAACCCCTCAACCCCATTCGATTTTATTTTTAGTTGAATTGAAGGAAGTCCGCCGATTTTAAATTCCTTGTAAATAAGATTATGGTTTTTTAAACAGACGGCAGATTTAATTTGTGTATTTCCTTTAGGCGGTAAACTTGTAAGGTTCGTTTTAATATCGATAGAACCGCCTTCGGTACCGATGGCATCTATTGCATTAAGAAGGAGATTTAAACAAACCTGTTGTATCTGGTTTGCATCCGCAATTACTTTGGGAATCTGTTCATTAAGCTCGGTTGAAAGATTGATTCTGCTATACTTTAATTGATTGTTGACAACACTAATTGCCCGCTTAATAACGTCGTTTATATCAACCTGATGTTTCTTAGGTGTTGACTGACGTGCAAAATCGAGAAGACCTTTAACAATTTCCCTACTTCGTATTGTCTCTCTAACTATAACATTCAAATCCTCTTGCATCTGTGGATTGTCTTTAGTCCTTTTTAGTAAGAAACTGCTGTAGGTTAAAACGCCGGTAAGAGGATTGTTAATTTCATGGGCAACGCCGGCGGCAAGTCTTCCAAGCGAAGCCATTTTGTCTGATTGCACAAGTTGAAGTCTTGTTTCATCTAATCTGCTTATCATCTTGTTAAATGATTTAGCCAGATAACCCAATTCGTCGTTTCCTAAATCAGTTATTGCATAATTAAGATTGCCTAATGCAACTTCGTTTGTAGCATTAACTAATTCTTTAACGGGTTTGTCAATCCATTTTTTTACAAATAATCCGATGATAAGACCAATAGCAATTACCGATACAATTGCTAAAATAAAAACACGAATTTGATTATCTTTTAATTGTTGATCAATTGCTTGAAGCGAAATGCTTACATCGAGAACTCCAAGTACAGTAGCTTCTTTGGAATGAGCATGACATTCAGATTGCCAGCAAGATTTTTCGTTGTAGATCGGATTTACAATTCCCATTATTCGTGTAGAATCCGGATGAAGCCTGAATATGCGGGTTCTATCTTTCATAGGGAGTTTTTCAAGAGGTTTGTTCTCTACGTGACATGCATAACAGCTTTCTGCTTTCTTATCTAACATCTGACCGATTTCATCTTGCTTCCTGGAGTATATAATCATTCCTTCTTTGTTGAGTATCCTAACATCATAGATTGTGGGATCTTTTCCAATTGTCATTATTGTTTCTTGAATCTGATCCCGCTCATTAAACAACATGCTGTACCGCGTACTATTCTTTACCGTCTCGCTTAATTGGTTTACATGTCTTTCAACTTCCGAAAGCAATACATCATTCTGCGATTTAATGTTGAAGTATGAATATACCCCAATAATTATAACCGCTGTAAAACTTACTACAATTGTAAGTTTAAGACCAATTCTTTTATAAATCCCTATTTCATTTAATCCTTTCATATTACCGCTTAATTAATTTGCCCGGTAAATTTTTAGGATACGTTAAATCGTCATGGCAATCGGTACAGGTTGGATTTGCATAAGATTTATCTTTGTGGCAGCTCTCGCAATCCAATTCGCCGTGCGTTTCGTTTAATACTAATCCGGTTTTTTTATGATCGAAATTATCCCAACTCCATGTTCCATGGCAAGTTACACAATCTTTGATTAATCCGGTAAATTTGGACGGAGTTGTATGGCACCTTGCACAGTTTAATTTGGAATGAAATTTTGCAAGATCGAAACCTGTAGAAATCTTGTGGTTAAATGGACCGGATTCTTTATTCGAATGACATTTGTTACAACCTGTTTTTACTTCATGACAACTGGAACATTTTTTATGTTGTTCCGCAAATGATTTTTTAATTTCTGCCGGCTTCTTTATTTGTGAATGACACTTTGCGCAGCTTTCATTAGAATGACATTGTGAACATTCTAATCCAAATAAACCGGTATGATCGTTATGATAAAAAGTAACGAACTTACCTTTATCTGTTTTTGTATTGAAGGAAATTTTTTCTGGTGCTTTTACTTCTGGATGAATTCTTTTTGATTTTTCATCTTTAACTTTAACAGGTTTTAAATCTGCTTTTTCTTTTACAACATGGCAGTCGTTACAATCGGTTTTACCGCTCCAGGATCTGTGGCAGTTCATACATTGCTGGTGGTAAGCGCCTTTTAGATCCGGCTTGGTAATATCGGCTCTTTTTCTTGTTGTTTCATGACAGTCGGAACATCCTATAACGTTGCCGGGAGGATTATAATGGTGGCATGTTCTGCAACCGCCCGTCATATCAGCCATCTCCGCATGAGCTAAATGTGAAAACTTGACCGGTGCGTAAATATCTGTATCGCGTAACTTATCTATTACTATTACTCTCGGTCCTTCTTCCGGCTTCTGATCAATTCTTATCAAACTTTCTCTTGGACAAGGTTTTAGACAAGGATTTTCCTTTGTAGGTATGGTGCACGAATGACAATTTGAACATGTCAAATTAAGATTTGCGTGCGTGCTATTTAATTTAGTCTGGCTCTGAATTAAAATCGGAGCTAAGAATAAAATTATTATTATTAATTTTTTCATAACTATACACTCCTTATAGAAAACTTTGCTTTTGTACCGGAATGCTGCGGGACACTTACAATAGGGAATATCATTACAAAAGCTCTAAACAATAAAATCTCCAGAGCAATAAAACCCGCTGTTACAGAAATTTCTCCAATTGAAGGGAAATAACTCTGGAATACATAAGGAGGATTGTATGCAACAATAAAATTATTCATTCTATTTAAGAATACGCCAAAGATTACAAGAAACGCTGCGATACTTAATCCCATGGGCGATTTCTGAATTTGCGGCGAAAGGAAAAGTCGTAACGGAACAACAACACCAATTACAATCTCTATAACAAACATAACACTAGCAGTATTAAACTCGGTTAAATAAACAAATGTCTGTCTAATTACCATATCACCTAATTTGAAAGAAAGATAAATACCAAGTAGTGGTGCAACCATACTTCCAAGGTTTGCCATAATGTTTGTCTCAGGTTTCAAACCAAATGATTTTGATGTAAGATAGGATTCGAATATCACCATAGGGAAACCAACAGACATTGCAGAAAGCAAGAATAATAATGGAAGAATAGGAGTTTGCCATAAAGGATGCATTTTAGGTCCGGCAATTATCATTAATGTTCCAAGGGAGGACTGATGTAAACAGGAGAGAACAACACCGGCAATGATAAAAATAAACATTGTTTTATCCAGACCTCTATCCAATGCTCTTAATAATTTATCAAGAGAAACGTTAAATCTTTTAAAAAATCCCGGAAGATTAACTCGTCCAATAAACCGTTCGGTAACAATTGGTAAAAATTCAATATAAAGGACGGTTAAGTAAATCATAACGCACATGCCTACTTCAAAGAGGGCAGAGTTTCCATTCCACATTATTAGTGGATGCCAGATGTAGTAGTAACGTCCTAAATCAATTCCAACGCTAACAGCAACAAATGTATAACCCAGCATTGCTGTTAGCAAAGCGGGACGGGTTATTAAATGATATTCTTCCTTGTGCATAATATGACCAAGTGCCGCAGTAGTAAATCCACCGGCAGCAAGTGCAACTCCGGCTGCTACATCAATCCCTATCCAAATTCCCCAGGGAAATTCATTCGATAAATTTGTAACAGCTCCTATTCCGAATATTAATCGCGCAAGCACAAATAATAAACCTACAGCCGCAATAACAGCAATAACTATAACAGTAGGAGTAAAATATCTTCTTGGCAGAGGTACAGGTTTCATATTTTCACTCATGATGTACCTCCTTATTTTTATTTGATTCAGCTTTCTTTTTATTAATCCACATTACCCCACCAAGCAAAGCATATAGAGCAACCGGAGGTACAAAGTAGGCGAATATTCCGTGTTGAATTGCTTCGCTTACACCCGGTGCTGTATTGGTACCTAATTTTGGAAATTGGAGTTCGTGAAAATCCTTACTTGCCAAATAGAGCCAGCTTGTTCCTCCAACTTCAAATTCACCGTAAATATGCTTGATGTATCGATCCGGGTAAAGACTAATTTTTTGATGTGCACGTTCAATTAACGATTTTCTTGTTCCGTAGGTAAGAACTTCCATCGGACAAATTTCCACGCAAGCCGGAAGCTTACCTTCTTTTGTACGGTCGAAACAGAAATCGCATTTACGAATATCGGGATGCCATGCTTTCTCGAACTCAAATGCCGGAATCTGGAATGGACAAGCTACCATACAATAACGGCAGCCAATACATTTATCGGTATCCCAGATAACCGAGCCGTTTTCCTCTTTTGAAAAAGCGCCAACGATGCATGCCGATACGCAAGCCGGTTTATCACAATGCATGCATTGTACTTTTACATTAATTGGAAATTGATCAGTTTCTTTTGGTGGGTATTCATTTACAACTGTTAATGCTTTTGCATCAGGTCTTCTCATTTTTTCGAAAACGGTTCTGTCATCATAGCTTTCAATCGGTTGTGTCGGTAAGTCGTGAGCAGTTTTACAAGCCCATTCACATTTTCTGCATCCAATACATACGGTAGTATCAATAAGCACTCCCATCCTGTTTTCATCTAAAACGTATTTAGGTTCGGCTTTTACAGACTTAGTAGATAGCCCTGTAATTCCAGCACCAATTAATGCAGAAGTTTTTAGAAATTTCCTTCGAGATTCATTAATCATGTATACCTCAACAGATTGTAAACCAATTTTAGTTTACTCTGATTTGATTAATTGGAGTTTTTTATCCATTTCTAACTTACAATTTTAAGAGATGTTTGTCAATTTAAAGAGGAGATAAAAGAGAATCTCGGTTATTTTATTGTTTTTATTTATCTTCAATCCCCAAATTTCAACATCAAATGTGTTTTATGGCTAAAAAAAGAGTGAAGGATATTGAGCATCTTAGAAAGCTAATTAATAGTGTTGACGAAAATATATTAAAGATGCTTTCGAAAAGGAGAGAACTTAGTAAGGATGTAATTCTTACAAAAGAAACTACTAAAAGCCCTATAAGGGATCAATCGAGAGAAGCAGAACTTCTAAAACGAATTATAAGAATTGGTAAGAAAGAAGGTTTGGATTCTACATACATTTCAAAGATCTTTTATGAAATCATAGAAGATTCGGTCAGATTGCAGCAGAAATATGTTCAAACAAATGATTCAACCCCGGAAAGAAAAAAAGTATTAACAGTAGCAATTCAGGGCATAGAAGGTTCTTATAGTTACCTTGCTGCTAAAAAATATTTCTCTGCATCAAAGACAAAGTTCAAATTTGTTTTTAAGAAAAGGTTTGATGAAGTGATTGCTTCGGTTGAAAAAGGGGAATCTGATCTTGCCGTTCTTCCAATCGAGAATACAACCTCAGGAGGAATTAACGAGGTATACGACCTTCTTTTACATACATCGCTTTCAATTGTTGGTGAAGAAAAATATAAAGTAAACCATTGCCTGGTTGGAATTGAAGATATAAAGCTTGAGAAAATAAAAAAGATTTATGCACACTACCAGGCAGCTTCGCAGTGCAGTAAATTTATTGAGAACATTCCTAATGCTTCAATTGAATATTTTATTGATACTGCAATGTCGGTTCAGAAAGTTAAGGAGGAAAACAATCCTTACTTTACAGCAATTGCAAGTGAAGAAGCCGCAAAGTTGTTCGGACTAAAAATTTTGATACGAAATATTGCAAATCAAAAAGAGAATTATACAAGATTTTTAGTTGCTTCCAGAAAACCACAGATAGTTGATAAGAGAATACCATGTAAGACTTCAATAGTTATGGCAACATCTCAAATGCCCGGTTCCCTTGTAGAAGCTTTGAGTGTATTTAAAAAGAACAATATCAATCTTACTAAGCTTGAATCGAGACCGATTATTGGAAATGCATGGGAAGAAATGTTTTACCTCGATTTTGAAGGGAACATACAGGATGAATCAATTCAGAAATTACTGGATGAATTTGGTCGTTATGTTCGCTTTATGAAAGTGCTGGGCAGTTATCCCTCCCAGGAATTAGTAAGAACAAAACTTGAACCCGGAAAAATTGATGATGTAGATATTCCCAATGATAAATTGAGAAAAGAAGATTTAGTTAAGGAAACACCTCATATAGTAACCAGGAAAAATAAAAGTTACCGGTTAGCAAGCAGAGAATACAAAAAAGAGGATACGGTTATTAAAGTGCGTGACGTACTTATTGGTGGTAGCAACTTTGTTGTAATTGCTGGTCCCTGTTCAGTTGAATCCAAAGAAATGATTCTTGAATGTGCACAGGAAGTAAAGGAATACGGCGGACAGATTTTACGAGGCGGATGTTTTAAACCTCGAACCTCTCCTTACAGTTTTCAGGGATTAGGTTTAGATGCACTTGATGATCTAACACAAGCCGGAAAGTATTACGAAATGCCGGTTGTTACAGAAGTACTCGATACTCCTTTTGTTTCTATGGTAGCTAAGACTGCAGATATATTACAAATAGGCGCACGCAACATGCAGAATTTTGCTTTACTTAAAGAAGTAGGTAAAACACAGCGACCGGTTTTATTAAAACGCGGAATAATGGCTTCTATTGACGAATTATTAAACGCGGCAGAATATATTTTATCCCAGGGTAACCGCCAGGTAATTTTATGTGAGCGCGGGATACGAACATTTGAAACTGCAACAAGAAACACGCTTGATATAAGTGCAATTCCTGTGCTTAAAGAACTTACACATTTACCGATTATCGTCGATCCATCACATGCAATCGGTCAGCGTGATAAAGTGGCACCTCTTGCAAAAGCTGCAAAGATAGTAGGCGCTCATGGTATAATGATCGAAATTCACCCAGATCCCGAAAAAGCATTAAGCGATGGAGAACAATCACTCTACTTTAATCAGTATGAAACTTTGATGAAGGAATTAGCGAATTTCTAATTAAGAATATAGTTAGAGTTTTTTCTGAATCTGAATGTAGATTAAATAATAACTTGCACTTGTCTTCATAAAGGTGATACCATAATCTAAACCGATACCAAGGTGAATTCCTCTTCGTTCCGAATCCGAAAAATCAATTCCATACAAAAAATTAAAAGAGGCGCCCGGTTCCCATTCGTTAATGTCGCCGAAAGTTCTATCATTCAAATAAATTAAACCGGCACCCGGTTCAATATAAAACAGATCATTTAAATCTACTCTTAATACTCCCTTTAAGTAATATGACCTTATGAACGGGTAATATCTTAGTATTCGACTCTCCGGAAGAAATCTCTCGAGTTTTTGCGCATAGATAAATCCGGTTCTCAAAGTAAGATCATTCGAAAACCAGGGTTGAAAATCTAAATAAATTGAAGTGCCCAGACTGGTGACTGAGGGTGAATTACCTTTAATTTCTCCAAGCCCAATAGAAGCACCAACATTTACTGATTTAATTTGTGCATTTGAGTTGGTTGACAAAAATAGGTAAACTATAATGACCGCAATTGAAATTCTTGTTTTCATTTAATTTTTCATTTCGGTTTTTTGTTCGATACGCGGTTGACCGGTTAACCATAAAATTATATATACGAACAGTCCGGGTATTATAAAGGTAATTATTGTAAGTAAAACCCAAACAACTCTAACGAGAATAATATTTATACCAAAGTAACCGGCAATTCTATTGCACACGCCGCCAATTATTCTATTTGATTCAGCCATAAAAAAAATTAATAATAAATTGTAAGCCAAATAGTTTTTTCAACAGGATCGGTAAATTCGACTCTATGTTTCTTATGAGCAGGAATTATTAAATAGTCTCCTGGTTTAAGATTTATTTTATCGCCATCATCAAATGTAATTCCGGCATATCCAGAGATTAGAAGCACAAATTCATTTTTATCCTGGTCAAACCAAAAATTTTCCGGGGTCGAATGACCCCGCGAAACAATTCTTTCTACTTTTATAGAATCTTTCTGCAATAAAATGTCTAAAAATTCCTGTTCAGATTTTTCTGGAATATCATTAAATAAATTTTTTACAATTATTTGATTCATCATTCCGGATAATCTGCAATAATAAGTTTGAACTCATTCGAATTACTTGCTTCTCTCAATACGGTTTCCACTTCAAATGGATCGAGAGGATTTGCAATATGCATCATCGATTTTTCAAATCCGGCGAGCAAATGGCGTAACAACTTTTTATTTATCAACTGACCGCCGGTTGCAGCAGCTTGCTTATTATAGAATAAAATTATTTTCAAAGGTATTTCCCGTTGTATCAGTTCAACCAATCCAATCGTACCGGCAGAAACAAATCCAAAATCGCCGCTTAAAGCCCATACATTTTTAAATCCGGAAAGGTAAGCACCAATTGCAAGCGGAACTGCACCGCCCATGTAAGTTACAATATCTACACAATCGTAAGGAGGGAAAGCAAATGAACTTAATCCGCTTGTATCGCCGGTTACAATTTCACCTCTGAAATTTTTAAATACATCGAATAGCGGGGCATATTTAATGGCTGTGTTTTTTGCTCTCTCAGGAAAATCAACCGGTACAACGGGTAAGTCCGGGCGCAGAATAGTTGTTGTATCTCCATCAAATTTTTTTGCAAGAAAAACTTTATACTGATAATCGGAAAGCATAGGATGAACTACATGCTGGTAAATATCTCTTTTATAATTGAATTTTTTTTTCAATTCACTTTTCTGCTCGAATGAAGTCTCGTTTTTGATTTCGAGTGCATCAACCAGAAGAGCGACGGGTAGCTTTAATCTTTCCGATTCGTTAAATGCTTTTAAAACGTCTTCATAAATAGTTGAAGTAGTTGATTGAACAAACCGTAATGGAAGGCCTTGTAGGATCGGAACAATCTCAAGAATGTTATCCGAATGTTTGCCGCTCTTATCTTCAAAAATAATTGTAACAAATCCAGCCGTTATTTCAGAATAGAGAGAATCAATTACGCTGTTAGCGGCTTTCATTAAGCCGTGAGCTTTCATAAGTGAAGCGGATCTCCTACCGCAGATGCCGGCACTATGGGCAATTGTATAAGCAGCTTCTTCATGGAAAGAAAATTTGTTATTTCTCAAGCTCAATTCATTAAACGCCTGGAATGTTTCTGAACCGCCGTAACCGGGAACGTGTGTAACAACCTCAACTCCAAGGTCTATCAATGCATGAGCAATTGCATGCGACACTGTTGTTTTCATTTATTTCCGTTAGGAATATTTTATTAATTAAATTTTTCTTTTTGCAAAATACGCGGTAAAGTAAAATATTAATTCTTGCCGACAATATTCTTAAAATCGCTTCCATTTGGATTTTGAAAAATTCTTAATTCAAACTCCGGTATAACAGCAAGAATATGATCGAAAATATCTGCTTGTATATTTTCGTAGTCTGTCCAGTTTGTTGTACCGGCAAAGACATAAATTTCTAATGGTAAACCATCCGGGGTAGGAGGTAACTGACGGACCATAAATGATAAATCTTTTCTGATATTTTTATTCTGTCTCAGGTATTCAATAAGATATGAACGGAATGTACCGATGTTTGTAAGGTGTCTTCCGTTTACAAATGTAGATTCATCAATGTTGTTTAACCTGTTGTGTTCACTTATTTCCGTCTGTTTGTTCTTTATGTATTGGTTTATCAATTGAAAGCGTGAGAACCTGTTCAACATTTCCGCATCACAGAATTTGACACTTGATTGGTCGATATAAACAGCGCGTTTAATTCTTCTTCCGCCGGATATCGTCATCCCTCTCCAGTTTTTGAAAGAGTCTTCAATCAATTTATAAGTAGGAATAACAGTAATTGTTTTATCCCAGTTCTGAACCTTGATAACATTGAGCGAAATATCGATAACATCGCCGTCAGCAGAATACTTTGGAACTTCGATCCAATCGCCAACTTTTACGAGATCGTAAGAAGAGATTTGAATACTTGCAACGAATGATAAAATTGTATCGCGGAAAACGAGTAATAGAACTGCGGTTAAGGCACCCAATCCTGTTAAAATTGTCCAGGGTGATTCGCCAATTAAATTCCCTATTATTAATATCGAACCGAAGATGTAAAGAATTATAATTACAACCTGAAAATATCCTTTAATAGGGCGCTCTTTATATTTTTCCGTTGTCTCGAAGTAATTACTGATTGATGTTAAAAGTGCAGTTACAACCGAAATAAAAATCAATATGCCTAATGAACTGACAACTAATTTAAGAGCGGTTGTGTATTCCGGTAATAGGTAGATAAAACTATTAATTATAAAAAGAGGAACGAAATAAGATACACGACTTAACACCCTGTTGCTAAAAAGTATGTCGTCTACTTTTGTGTTTGTAGATTTTACAAGTTTTTTAATAACACTAAACAAAATTTTTTTTGCAACATAATAAGAAAGAAGAGCAAGAATAAGAACAAGCAAGAATTTAATGTTGTTGTTCATCCAGCCGAATTGTTTTAAAATATTTTCGATTTTTTCTATCATAATTTTTTTACAATTCTCAATTCCTTTGGCTCAAAGTTAACAAAAATTTTTTTTGATAATGAAAGTATTCGTACTTAAACACAATGTAATAATGTTATATGGGAAAAAATGATTACTTTTCGCCTCGTTTTTAGAATGGAATTGTAAATGACGAGAAATGAAAATTACAAAGCCTACCTTGCATGGATTTCGATCTGTATAATTTGGGGAACAACATACCTTGCAATAAGGATTGGAGTTGAAGATATTCCACCGGTTTTATTTGCCGGGTTCAGATGGTTAATTGCCGGCCCGATTTTATTTCTTATACTAAAATCGCGAGGAATGGCGCTCCCTAAAAAAGAAGATTTAATACCAATGGGAATTGTTGGATTAGCCTTATTAGGAATTGGTAACGGATTTGTTGTATTTGCCGAACAATCTGTTCCAAGCGGATTAACATCTCTGTTAATAACAACCGTTCCATTCTGGATTGTTGGCATAGAAGCATTTATGCCAAAAGGTGTTCGCCTTAATCTTACGGTTATGTTCGGGTTGTTACTGGGACTGGTAGGAATAATTCTAATATTCGGTCATGATCTAGGAAGTTTGTTAGAGCCAAAATTCTTTGCCGGGGTAATCGGCTTAATGGTAGCTGTTATTGGCTGGTCTGCCGGAACAATTTATTCGAAGTATAAAAAGGTAAGTGTTCATCCATTGATGGGAGCTTCGGTTCAAATGATAATTGCAGGAATATTTTTAACAATATTCGGATTAACTCTTGGTGAAGCATCGTCATTCCATTTTACCAATGATAGTTTTATAGCCTTCGTTTACCTGATAATTTTCGGTTCGCTTATCGGTTATGCATCTTATATTTATGCGGTGGCACATTTACCCGTGTCGCTTGTATCCACGTATGCGTATGTTAATCCTATTATTGCTCTATTCCTTGGATGGTTTGTCCTGAACGAAAAAATTACAACAGAGATTTTTATTGGAGCGACAATTATTCTATTTGGAGTTGCACTTGTTAAGAAGGGAACATCGAGTCCGAAAATTAAATTTAATAAATAGACGGCCCTTGTCGTTAAAATAAAATTTGATTGAAGAACGATATACCCATTGCCTCATAATAAAACCTAACCATGATATTGATACGTTGCCTCATAATAAAATCTGACTTTTATGAAATAAAAAAGAACAGTAAATGACTAAATATTATTAAAAACAAAATAAAGGAAGCGCTGGAAATAAATCAACGCTTCCGAATAAATATTAGAACATTACTTTAGGAGATTAAGTATATCATAGATTTTCATTTGAATAATACTTTGCAGTTCAAAGGG
>JAGXSM010000130.1 GCA_018333725.1 Melioribacter sp.
CAGATTTAGCAGATCTTACAACGTAAATAACTAAGTCTGGATAAAAGCTGATTATCAAAGTAAATTTTTTGAGCTGAACCGTTATTCTCCAATCTTAAACGAAAGCAATTCAACAATTCGAAATCTCAATACTGATAACCGGCAACCAGCACATCAATAACCCCGACTCTTTTCCCGAAACGCAACTAATTCCATATATTTGCAGTTGTAAAAACGATAGTAAGTCTAAGAAAGGAATCTTTTGAACGAAAAACGTGTAATAGTTGCGATGAGCGGTGGAGTGGATTCATCTGTTGCCGCAGCTCTTCTTAATAATCAGGGTTACGAAGTAATTGGTATTACAATGAAGACATGGGGATTTATGGAAGTGGGCGGTGCACCAAAACATGAATCCGGCTGCTGTTCGCTCGATGCAATCTTCGATGCTAAAAACGTTGCTACAAATCTTGGCTTTCCGCACTACACAGTCGATTTTACAAAAGCGTTTGAAGAAGCTGTAATAGAAAATTTTGTTGATGAATATCTCCACGGCAGAACTCCTAATCCGTGTGTAGTTTGCAATAGAAAAATTAAGTGGGAAGAATTATTAAAAAAAGCCGATTCGCTTGATGCTAAATATGTTGCCACCGGTCATTATGCTACAGTGGACTATAATCCCAAATCAAACCGTTATACATTACGATATTCCAGAGATGATAAGAAAGATCAGACTTACGCATTGTGGGGACTTACACAGGAAAGTTTGAGCAGAACTTTATTTCCATTGGGACATTTAACAAAAGATGAGGTAAGAAAATTAGCCGGAGAATTTAAACTAAAAACAGCTTCAAAACCGGATAGCCAGGAAATTTGTTTTGTTGCCGATGATAATTACGAAAGATTTTTACGCGAAAGAATTCCTGATGTAATTAATAAAGTTGAAGAAGGAGATTTTGTCTATCACGGTAAGAAAGTCGGTAAACACAAAGGAATTCCATTCTATACAATTGGTCAGCGCCGGGGATTAAATGTTTCTCTCGGTAAACCTGTATATGTAAAAGATATTAATCCCGCTACCGGAACAATAGAGATTGCGGATAAGGAAGAACTACAGGAAAATATTGTAACTGCAGAAGATATTAATTATGTAAGCAAAGACTCGCTAAAACATGGTGAAGTTGTATTCGGTAAGATCCGCTATTCCGATAGAGCATCGAAGGCAGAAGTTGTTGAAGCATCTTCATCCGTAATCAAAATAAAATTTGATGAACCGAAAAATGCTGTTACTCCGGGCCAGTCGCTTGTTCTTTATGATGAACTTGGATATGTTCTTGCTGGCGGTATAATTACAAAATAAATTCCATTCATCATGCTGCATTTATTTCAGCATCCTCATACCCTTTGCAAGCAGATCCCGGTTTACCTCGTGATGACTTCAGTATTGTCAAAAAGGGCATTGGTCATTCTGATGCAAATCAGAATCTGGTCGTCAAAACTTTTCAGTTCATTAATCCCGATTCACATTGGGATGACATATACATTGGCATACTAAATTTATTTCAGCAACTCTATACCCATTACCAGCAGATCCCTATTTACATCGGGATGACAAAAAGCAATCGCCCTTCTTAAATCAAAAAATAATCTCTTTATTTATTAGAAATTAATTACGATATTTGCGCCGGTATTCAAAGGAAAATACTATAATAGTTTTATTCAACATAAAAAGTTTTTCTGGAGGTAAGTCTTCGAACGGAAATTTAGCACAAATGGAACACTCAATGCTAAAGTCCTTCTTCTCAATCAGAGTTATGAACCATTAACGATATGCAACGTTAAGAAAGCAATAATTCTTGTCATCCTGGGTAAAGCAGAATTAATAGCCGATAATCAACGTAAAAAAATTAACTCAGTTTATAATTCGTTCCCCTGGCCTACAGTTATTCGTTTAAATGATTTCATCCGTGTACCGTATAAAAAAATAATTCTAACACGTAGAAATATTTTGAAGAGAGACGGACATAAATGTGCATATTGCGGAAGGGGAGACCTACCATTAACAATCGACCATGTTATTCCAAAATCGAAAGGGGGAGATGAAAGCTGGGATAATTTGGTTGCCGCATGTTTACCTTGTAATAATAAGAAAGGTGATAGATCCCCTGAAGATGCTAATATGCAGCTAAGGATTAGAGCATATACTCCTAATCATATTATGTTTATTAAAAATTCTGCCGGTAGGGTTGATGAAACCTGGAAACCCTATTTATTCCATTAAGCGTAATTCTCCTATTTTTTCACTATTTTTGTCCGTTCAATTTTTCAATAATTAATAATCTTTACTATTTATGGCTAAAAAGCGGATTTTAAGCGGAATGAGACCAACCGGCAAACTACACCTTGGTAATTACGTCGGTGCTCTCGAAAACTGGATTAATCTACAGGATCAGTATGAAAGCTATCATCTTGTTGCTGATTACCACGTCTTGACAACTGATTTATCTACTGATGAGATCTATAACAATACAATTGAAATGGTAATTGATTGGTTATCTGCCGGTTTAGATCCTGAAAAAGCTCCGATGTTCAGACAGTCCCAAATTAAAGAGCATACGGAGTTATTCCTGTTATTTTCAATGTTAATTACAAAAGCCCGGCTCGAAAGAAATCCTACACTTAAAGAGCAGGTAAGGGATTTGAATATTGAGAATCTGACCTATGGTCATCTTGGATATCCTGTTCTTCAAGCTGTCGATATTCTGCTTTATAAAGGGGAATTTGTGCCAGTTGGCGAAGATCAATTACCGCATATTGAAATTACACGTGAGATTGCAAGAAGGTTTAATCAACAGTATTCACCTGAAAACCCTGTATTTCCCGAACCTGAAGGAAAGATTACACAATTTGCACGTCTGCCCGGACTTGATGGTAAAAGGATGAGCAAATCACTTGGTAATACTGTCTTCTTATCTGATGCTCCCGATATTGTGATTCAGAAGTTACGTAAAGCTGTCACCGATCCGCTTAAGGTTAGAAAGAACGATCCGGGAAGACCTGAAATATGTCTGGTCTTTACATATCATCAAAAATTTAACCCATCCGAAACCCAGGAAATTGAAAGCGGATGTAGAAGTGGTTCACTCGGCTGTGTTGAATGTAAATTGAAATGTGCATCTAAGATAAATGAAATATTAAGCCCAATACTCGAAAAAAGAATAAGTTACGAGAATAACTTGAATAAGGTTATTGATGTTTTGCACCAAGGTGAGTCAATTGCCCGGAAGGTTGCCGAGGCTACAATGAACGAAGTACATGATAAAATGAAACTGGGTTAACAATGTATAAAATTAAGTTACAGGATTTTGAAGGTCCCCTCGATCTGCTATTATTCTTTATTAAAAGGGATGAGCTGGATATCTATGATATTCCAATTTCCAAAATAACAAGGGAATTTATGGAATATCTTCATCTACTGGAGCAGCTTGATCTTGAAATTGCCGGTGACTTTATCTTAATGGCTGCTACATTAATGCAGATAAAAGTGAAAATGCTGCTCCCGAAAGAAATTGATGAAATAGGGGAGGAGATCGATCCCCGTGCAGAACTTGTAAAAGCGCTTCTTGAATATAAACGCTACAAGGAGATGTCGGAAGAATTCAGTTATCTTGAATCTAATATGCGCCATTATCATTTCAGAAGTAATTTTGATGAGGATGAAAAGCAAGCACCTAACGACTTAAATGTTCTTCTTAAAAATGTTACGCTTTACGACCTAATAAAAGCTTTTAAGAAAGCGATTATTGAGAAACCGGCAGAACCTGTTCATGAAATTAAAAAATGGAATGTTACAATTGACGAACAAATGGAATACATCTCACAAAAACTTGATGATGGAAAACAGATTTCATTTTTAGAATTGATGAAAGATCTGGCAAGTAAAATAAGAATTGTTGTTACGTTCATTGCAATGCTCGAAATGGTTAAAGCCGGTAAAATCGGTTTAAGGGAATCTAAATCACTTAATGATTTTATAATATACGGATTTGCTAATGGATAACATTTATATATCTGTTGTAGAAGCATTAATCTTTGCAACCGATGATCCGCTTTCTGGTAATGAAATTATAACTGCTATCAAAGCTATTGACGGCAATGATATCTCTATTACCGAAGAAGAGATCGAACAAACTGTTGATGATCTGAACGAAAGATATTCGCAGAACGGTAATGCTTTCAAGATTTTAAAAATTGCTAATGGATATATCTATGCTACAAAGCCGGACCATGCGAAATATGTCGGTTTTCTTTCTACAGAAAAAAGTAAACGCCGCTTAAGTCAGGCAGCTTTAGAAACACTCGCAATTATTGCATATAAGCAGCCATTAACTAAACCTGAATTGGAATCGATCCGCGGTGTTAATTCAGATTATACAATTAATACACTCCTCGAAAAAAATCTTATTACAATTCAAGGAAGAGCAGAAACCGTAGGCCGGCCGCTTCTATATTGTACTACAGATGAATTTCTTAAGTACTTCGGATTAAAAAATATAACGGACTTACCTAAACCAAGAGAAATTGAAGAGATTATGAAAGATGAAGATTTTATTGAACAGAAGAGAAGAATAATGATGAGTGGAATTGAAGAGACAATAGAAAATGAAGTTGAAAACAATAATGATAATAAACCTGAAATTGAAATAGAAGATGAAAGTACGCCTGAATAAATTTTTATCCGAATGCGGTGTTGCTTCCCGTCGTAAATCTGAAGAATATATTAATGAAGGAAGAGTTGCGGTTAATGGAAAAACCGTAAACGCACTCTCTTTTTTTGTTGATGATGTTATTGATGTTGTTACTCTTGACGGCGAGAAAATTAAAACACAGAAAAAAGTCTATTACCTTCTTAATAAACCCCGTTCATTTGTTACTACTACTGATGATGAAAAGGGAAGAAGAAAAGTTACGGACCTGATTAAGTCCGGGCAGAAAATCTATCCGGTAGGAAGGCTCGATTACGATACCACCGGAGTATTAATTCTAACTAATGATGGTGAGTTTACAAATTTCCTTACTCATCCAAAGAATAATATCCCGCGTGTATATAAAGCCTCACTTAACAGAAAATTGGAAGAAGAAGACCGGTTAAAATTGGTTAAAGGTATTACACTTGAGGGTAGAAAAAGTAAATTCACAGATATCTCTTTCATTAAAAAGCATGTTTACGAAAAAGTTTTAGTCACTGCTACCGAAGGGAGAAATCATTTTGTAAAAAGAATGTTCGAGATTCTTGGATACAAAGTTACTTCTCTTGAAAGGGTTACTTACGGTCCTTTTGATGTAAAAGGTATTCCGGCCGGCGGTTATAGAAAATTATCATATTCAGAAATTGAGAATGTTTATAAAATATATAGTAAATAAAGAACTTATTGCGCTGCTCTTTATCTGTAGTATTGCATTTGGGCAGATAAAAGATACAACTACATTTAAACGAACCACTGCTTTAAGCAACTTGACTGAGCTTAGAGATCAGCTTGATGATTCTTTTAATGATCCTAATTTCAACAACGCAGTTTGGGGTGTGCTTGTTAAATCCCTAAAGACCGGCGAGATAATTTATAAACGTAATTCTGATAAACTTTTTAATCCAGCTTCCAATATTAAATTATTTACTTCTGCTGCTGCCTTAAAATTACTCGGGTCAAATTACGTTTACCAGACTAATATTCTTGCAAATGGATTGATTAAAAACGGAAAGCTTGAAGGCGATTTAATAATTCAGGGATTTGGAGATCCAACTATATCAAACCGATTTTATAAAGGAAATTCAACTGCCATATTTGAATTATGGGCTGATAGTCTTAAAGCCAGGGGAATTAACGAGATTAATGGAAATATATTCGGTGATGACGCTACATTCGATAATCTTAACATTGGCAAAGGTTGGATTTTAGATAACGACTCCAAATGGTTCTATGCTCCCTCAGGAGCTCTTTCGTTCAATGATAATATGGTTATGATAAAAATAAAGCCGACTGAAACAGGACTTCCAGCTGAAATTGAAATCATTCCAAATACCGGATTTGTTCAATTAGTTAAAAAAGTAATAACCGTAAATAATAATATCCCGCAAAATGTTAAGGTAAGTCGTCTAACCGGTTCAAATACAATAAATATTCTCGGTTCTATTCAAAAAAATTCTGATGTGGTTATTGAATATGTTTCGGTAAATGAACCAACTCTGTTCTACCTGAATGTATTTAAGGAGATACTTGAACAGAAGGGAATTATAGTAAAAGGTAAGATCAACAGTATCACAAATGCAGATAAAATAATTATAGCTGAAAACCTTTCTCATCTCTTTACACATGAATCGGTTCCGCTTCATATGATTATTAAAGAATTGAATAAGAACAGTAATAATTTTTACGCGGAACAAATCTTAAAGACCATTGGTTTTGAAGCATATAATTACGGTTCTACCGAAAATGGAGTTCTTGCATCAAAAGAATACTTCAAATCAATGGGTATTGACCCGCTTAGCATGGTAATGGTTGATGGATCAGGTTTATCGCGATTAAACCTTGCATCGCCAAGACAAATAGTAAATTTGTTAACATTTATCTATAGCTCGGAGGAGTTTGAAATATTTTACGATTCATTACCAATTGGCGGAATGGACGGAACACTTGCAAATAGAATGAAGAAAATTACCGCAGAAGGAAAAGTAAGAGCTAAACCGGGATTCAATGAAAATATTTCTTCGCTATCAGGTTATTTAAATACAATAAGCGGAGAAAAACTTGTCTTTTCGATTATGGTTAATAATTTCCTGGTTTCGCCTAACCTTGCAAATTATATTGAAGATAATGTCTGTAATAGACTTGTAAATTTTGTTAGAAATTAATTGGAGGAAAATTGGAGAATCTGAATCCTGAACAGGAATATAATTCTTTAGTTCAAAGACGTTACGAGGAATTAAAAGAGCTGAATGAAAAAGGGATTATGCCGTTTGCATACAGCTACGATGTTGATAATTATTCAATGAATATCAAAAACAATTATGATCAGTATGAAAACAAAGATGTAAGAATAGCCGGTAGAATTATGGCTATTAGAAGAATGGGTAAAGCTTCTTTCGCTCATATTCAGGATATGGAAGGAAGAATACAGATTTATATGAAGAAGGATGATATTGGTGAAGTATACGACATCTTTAAACTTCTTGACATTGGTGATATTATAGGTGTAGAGGGCTATGTATTCAAAACGAAGACAGGTGAAATATCCGTTCATGCTAAATCTTATCAGCTACTTGCAAAATCACTCTTGCCAATTCCAATTGCAAAAGAAGCTGTTGATGAAAGCGGCAACAAAGTAATTTACGATCAGTTCGCCGATAAAGAGTTAAGGTACCGTCAGCGTTATGTGGATTTAATTGTTAACCCTGATGTTAAGAAAGTATTTATACTTCGCTCTAAAATTGTAACAGAGATTAGAAAATATCTTGACAGCAAAGGTCTGGTTGAAGTTGAAACCCCTATTCTACAACCTTTGTATGGCGGAGCTACCGCTCGTCCTTTTGTTACTCACCACAATGCTCTTGATATAGATATCTACCTTAGAATTGCAGACGAATTATATCTAAAGAGATTAATCGTAGGTGGTTTCGATGGTGTCTATGAAATCTCCAAAGACTTCCGTAACGAAGGTATGGATAGAACGCACAACCCGGAATTCACAATGCTTGAACTCTATGTTGCATATAAAGACTATAACTGGATGATGTCCTTTGTTGAAGAAATGGTTGCTAATGTTTGTCACAATGTTTTTGGAACTCTTGAATTTGAAATAGAGGGCAATAAGATAAATTTCTCCGCTCCATGGCAGAGAATTTCTATGGTTGATGAAATTAAGAACGTAACCGGTATTGATGTACTTAAAGCAACATATGAAGAGCTTGTAAAAGCTCTTAAATCCCGTGGTGTTGAAGTTAAAGGTGGAGAAAGTAAAGGTAAGTTAATAGATGGATTGTTCGAAGTAACTGTTCAACCAAAATTAATACAACCTACTTTTATTGTTGATTACCCGGTTGAACTTTCACCACTTGCTAAAAAACATAGAACGCGCGAAGGACTTGTTGAACGTTTTGAAGGATTTGTTCTAGGTAGAGAAATTTGCAATGCATTCAGCGAGTTAAACGATCCTATTGATCAAAAGAACCGTTTTGAAGACCAGAGTAAGATGAGAGAAGAAGGGGATGATGAAGCTCACCAGATTGATGAGGATTTTGTCCGTGCTCTTGAATTCGGTATGCCGCCTACAGCAGGACTTGGTGTTGGCATCGACCGTTTTATTATGCTACTTACTGATCAATCGTCTATAAGAGATGTAATTCTATTTCCTCAAATGAAACCTCAAAAATAATATATGAACAGAAATGTAAAACAAATATCGATCTATGTAATAATTCTTCTTGTTGGAATTTACGCTGGTCTTAAGCTTAGCGATTTTCTTTCCGTATCAAGTTCTAACAAGGATATTAAAAAATTTATTGATGTTCTTAAATACACCGAAAGTTATTACATCGATACTGTCAAATCGAAAAAACTTGTTGAAGATGCTATTAAAGGAATGTTCAATGGACTAGATCCGCATACCGTTTATATCCCTGCTGTTGAACAACAAACATCGGATGAACAGTTTAGAGGCAATTTCGACGGGATTGGTATTGAATTCCAGATTTTAAAAGATACTATTGTTGTGGTCTCTCCAATAACTGGCGGCCCAAGTGAGGCACTTGGAATTCAATCGGGAGATCGTATTATAAAAATTAATGATGAGTCTGCTATCGGGATTTCTAATCAGGATGTATTAAAAAAATTACGTGGTAAAAAAGGAACACCCGTTAAAGTTACTATTCTTCGTCCGAGTAGTACTTCAATTAAAGACTACACAATAATACGCGATAAAATAAATATTTATTCCGTAGATGTGTCGCTTATGTATAACGACTCATTAGGATATCTTTACTTAACACGATTTTCGGAAACTTCAGCCGATGAAATTTCGGAAGCTCTTAAGAAACTCCAGAGCCAGGGAATGAAAGCTCTGATATTAGACCTTAGAAATAATCCCGGCGGTTATGAAAATCAGGCATCAAAGATTGCCGATTTCTTTATCGATGGAAACAAAATGATTGTCTATAACAAGGGTCGTTTAGAATCGTTCGATGAAGAATATCGTGCAAGAAAAACTTATCCGTATGAAAAGGTCCCTTTGATTATTCTTGTAAACCGCGGAAGTGCTTCTGCAAGCGAAATAGTTGCCGGCGCTGTTCAGGATTGGGATAGAGGTCTGATTGTTGGCGAAACAACTTTCGGCAAAGGTTTGGTTCAAACTCCAATTTTACTCAATGATAATTCAGCTATTAGAATTACAGTCGCAAAATACTATACTCCGTTAGGTCGTTCCATTCAACGTGATTATACTGATAAGAAAAAGTACTACGATGAAATAATGAATCGTGATGAAGAGGAATCAATTAGCGATGTTGAGAGTAAAAGCGATACTTCCAGACCGGAGTTTAAAACCGGTAATGGTAGAATTGTTTACGGAGGAGGAGGAATTACTCCGGATTATACGATTGAACCCGGTAAGGAAACTGATTTTTCTCTTGAACTTAGACGTAATAATACATACTACCAGTTTATCAGAAAATTTATGGATAAAAATTCCGCAAAAATTAAAGCCGATTATGGAGATAACCTTAAAAGGTTTATTAATGAATTTGATATTTCGGAATCTCTGCTGACAGACTTTATTAATTTTACCCGTTCATTAAAAATAAATTATGATCAGGTTTCTTTTAATAAGGATAAATATCTGATAAAAGTAAGGTTGAAAGCATTTATTGCACGCGACTTATTTAAGGATATTGGCTGGTATTCAGTATTATTAAGAGCCGATAATCAATTTCTTAAAGCTGTAAACGTGTTAAGTGAAGCAGAAAAAATGCTGAATAAAAATTAGCGAAAGAAAATTGCATGAATAATAATTTAGAAATAAATAGACCGGTTGAAGAAATTAAATTGTTCCCGTATGGAGATTTATTTCCAAAGCTTCACTCAACAGTATTTGTTGCCCCGGGTGCAAAAATTGTTGGTGATGTTGAAATAGGTGAGAACTCATCGGTCTGGTATAATTGTGTTGTCCGCGGTGATGTTAATTATGTTAAGATTGGCCGGTTTACAAATATTCAGGATCTCTCGATGCTGCATGTTACTAATGGTAAATTTCCACTTGTAATAGGAGATAAGGTAACAGTTGGGCATAGTGTAACTTTACACGGATGT
Organism: Melioribacter sp.; assembly: GCA_018333725.1. Lineage (GTDB taxonomy): Bacteria > Bacteroidota > Ignavibacteria > Ignavibacteriales > Melioribacteraceae > DSXH01. The sequence continues at coordinate 10,335 of JAGXSM010000130.1, forward strand.
ACATTACAGGATCTCTGTCTTATTGGAATGGGAGCTGTAGTACTCGATGGTGTACTTATTGAAAAATATTCAATGGTTGCAGCCGGTTCGGTTGTAAAACCCGGATTTGTTGCTCCATCTGGAAAGTTAGTTGCTGGTGTCCCGGCTAAAGTAATAAGAGATCTAACTGAAAATGAGCTTAATGAATTTGAAATATCTGCAATGCGTTATGCTGGTTATACTGAAATTACTTTAGAATCATTAAGAAAAAATAATTACAGTGTATTGAACAAATAAAAGGTTATAACTTGATTTCAAATCTATCTGTCTCTATTGAAAAAGGTATTAGGATAAATAAAAATGCGGTTCATAATGCTGTCTCAAGAATTACAAAATTTCTGAATGTGGAAGTATTTTCGCTTGATATAAACTTTCTATTGCCTGACACAATTACCGTTATCAACAAAAAGTATCTTAATCATAATTATGCTACAGATATTATATCCTTTAATTATTCATTCGAAAGTAATAATTTAGACGGCGAAATTTTGATTTGTTCGGAGGTTGCTTCAGAAAATGCTAAAAGATTCAAAACAACTTTTGAAAAGGAAATACGTAGATTAATTATTCATGGCATACTTCATCTTATTGGATATGACGATAGTACAGATACTCAGCGGAAACTTATGAAAGCTAAAGAAAATAAAATACTTCTAAAATTAAAAGGTGTTGAAAGGTTGACAGCAAAATAAAATGAAACCGAAAGTTGTTGAAGTAATTACACATATTCTGGAATCGCTGAATAATAATGTCTCTCTCGAAGAGTTGAATCAATCTTTACTGAAAAGTAAGGAATATGATCCGCAAACTATTGGTATTGCATTCAGTCTCATTTATGATAAAATATTTCTAAAAAAGAAAAAAGATTCAAAAGATAATAACAGGAAAAAGAGTATTAGAATATTAAGTGAGGAAGAGATCGAAAATCTTGGGATTGATAATTATAACTATTTACTCCATCTCTCAAATCTTGGTTTAATTGATGCAGATAATTTCGAGAATTTACTCGAGCAGATAAATTATTTTCCCGAAAATAAATTAACACGTAAAGAAATTAACTGGGTTATACTGGCATCTCTTATCGATTTGGATTCCGATATACCTCCTGGAAGTAGATTACACTTATATTCTTCCGATTCCGTCAACTAATGGTGAATTAATGAGCAAAGACCTTATTCTCGTGGAGTCACCCTCCAAAGCTAAAACAATTAATAAGTACGTCGGCAGTAAATATATTGTTGAGGCAACTGTAGGACATATTAAAAATCTTCCTAAAACCAAGTTAGGTATTGATATTGAAAATGAATTCAAACCAAGTTTGGTTACTATCCGCGGTAAGAGCGATATTGTTAAAAAAATAAAAAGTCTTGCAAGTAAATCGAAAAAAATATTTATAGCAACCGACCCTGACCGCGAAGGCGAAGCAATTGCACAGGATGTGGTTGATATTCTTGATATCAAACATAAAGATAAAATTGAGCGTGTTCTGTTCAATGAGATTACAAAAAATGCCGTCAATAATGCTCTTAAAAATCCAATTAAGATTGATGAACACCTTGTTATTTCTCAGCGTGCAAGACGCATAATGGATAGAATTATTGGATATAAAGTAAGTCCTTTTCTCTGGCGTGCTGTTTTAGATCAATACGGAAGTTCTTTGTCGGCCGGAAGAGTTCAGTCCGTTGCACTTAGATTAATTTGTGAACGCGAAGAGGAAATTGATCGATTTATCCCGACAGAACACTGGTCGATAACAGCTGTTTTCAAAACAGATAAAAATGAAGAAATAAAAGCAAAATTGTACGAGGTGGATGGAAAGCAAATTAAAATTCCACCCAGACCTCAGATGACAGATGAAGAAATGGATCAGTTTCTTATTGAGAATTTTGCCATAACTGCAGGTGAACTGGCCAATGATATTCTTAATAAAATTAAAGAAATAAATTCTTATTCAATTTCCGACTTAAGTAAAAAGGAATTACGGCGTAATCCATTCCCTCCATTTATCACAAGTTCTCTTCAAGCAGAAGCTTCCCGTAAATTAAGATATAGAGCAAGAAGAACAATGATGATTGCCCAAAATCTTTATGAAGGAATTGATTTGGGGGACGAAGGTGTAACTGGTTTAATTACATATATGAGAACAGATTCTACCAGAATTAGTGATGAAATTTTAAATGACGCACGTAATTTTATCAACGAAACTTTTGGAACGAATTATTTACCTGATAAACCTCGTTCATTCGACCAGAAAAACAAAAAAAATGTTCAGAACGCTCACGAAGCAATCCGTCCTACATCATTAAAGTATACTCCGGAATTTGTTAAACCGTTTTTAGATGAAGCGCAATTCAAGCTATACGATTTGATCTGGAAAAGATTTATTGCATCCCAAATGGAACCGGCTAAACTCGAAACCACAACCGTTAGTATCAAAGCCGATAAATATCTTTTCCGTGCAAGCGGGACTGCAGTAATATTCGACGGCTTCATGAAAATCTATGATGAGGATACAGAGGATTCAACTGATGAAAACGGTAATGGACTTAAAATACCGGCTGGATTAGAAGTAAATCAGAAATTAATGCTTGAAGAAATTACACCTAATCAGCATTTTACTAAACCACCTCCACGTTATACAGAAAGCTCGTTAATCAAAGAATTGGAATCGAACGGAATAGGAAGACCAAGCACTTATGCTATGATAGTTGGTACTATTATCGATCGCAAATATGTTGAACAAATTGACCGGAAATTAATTCCAACAAGTCTTGGTAAAAAAGTAAGTACAATTTTAGTACAGAATTTCCCCGATATTTTTAATGTTAATTTTACAGCAAAGATGGAAGGGGAACTTGACCTTATTGCCGATGGCGAAATTGAATATCTTCAGGTGCTTAATGATTTTTATATTCCTTTTGCCAAATCACTAAGTCATGTTGAAGCCAATCTTGAAAAAATAAAATGCGATAAGTGCGGTTCGGATATGGATATTAAAATTGGACGATATGGTAAATTTTTAGCGTGCACAAATTATCCGGCTTGCAGCAATATAAAGTCATTAAAGGAAATTAGTAACGGAACAAATGAACCCGAATATACCGGTGATATCTGTCCTAAATGTAATTCCCGTACAGTATTTAGAGAAGGGAAGCTGGGAAGATTTATCGGTTGCGAAAAATATCCTGATTGCGATTTTACTAAAACAATTGCTACAGGTATTAAATGCCCTAAATGTTCGGAAGGGGATATTGTTCCCAGAAGAACTAAAAAGGGGAAAATATTTTTCGGTTGCGATCGTTATCCAGAATGTGACTATGCTGCATGGAAACTTCCTAAACCTGATGAGGAACCTGTTACTGATGAAGAAGAGTATTAAAAATTGCTTCAAAATAAATTGATAAATAAAACAAAATCTCTGCAAGAGGTTATTAGTTTAATGCTCTCGGAGTTATCCGGTGTTAATAGGGCTTCCGGAAATACCATTGAAGCATATTCAAGAGATTTAAAGGAATTTGCGGAGTTTTGTTTTAATTACAATCTGGAATCAATCGGAACAATTACAGATAAGCATATAAGATGGTATACAATATTCTTGAATGAAAAAAAATTATCTAAAAATTCAGTCTCCAGAAAATTATCCGCTCTAAGACATTTATTCAATTTTGCGCTCAGAAATGAAATAATTGATAAAACTCCTCTTCGAAAAATTCCTAATCCCAAGGTAAGAAGAAAGCTTCCCGGTGTAATAAATCTTGATTCTTTTTTAGAAATTTATAGATTGATAGATGAAGATATTGAAAATGTGGACAAATTAAGAGATAAAGCTATTTTCGAACTATTGTATGGATGTGCATTGCGTGTATCTGAACTCTGTAATCTAAATATAGGAGATATCGATTTTATAAAAATGACTGTCCGTGTTTTTGGAAAAGGTTCAAAAACTAGAATTGTTCCTTTGGGAGAGAAATCATCTGTAATATTAAGAGAATATTACAACTCGATTAATAATCTATCAAATACATCACCATTATTTCTGAAAATTAATTCACAAAGAATCGATCGGTTTACTGTTTATAGCATTGTTAATAAATTCCTTGGTAAAGTAACCGATATGGATAAAAAGAGTCCGCACGTTTTAAGACATAGTGCAGCCACACACATGCTGGATAATGAGGCTGATATAATGGCTGTAAAAGAAATACTTGGACACGAAAATTTATCTACTACTCAAATTTATACACATGTGAGTATTGAGCGCCTTAAAAAATCATATAAAAAAGCACACCCAAAATCATAAAGGAGTCGTTATGAACATTCAAATTACTTCTCGCAAATTCAAAGCAAAGGATTCCTTAAAAGATTACATCAAAGAAGAAATCAAAAAACTTGAACGTTTTTATGATTCGGTTATCGATGTAAATGTTGTACTCAGTTTTACGCATTTAACAGATTCAATTAAAACTGCCGAACTAACTGTTAAAATCCCCGGTAAAGTTATTTCTGTATCGAGCGATAGCGGTGAATTTGAGAAATCAGTTGATGCTTCTATAGAAAAAGTAATTAGACAACTTAAAAAAATTAAAACAAAACGGATTACCAGGAAAAAATTATGAAGGTTAGCGAGAAGAATATAACTAAAAAAGAATCTATTACCGTTGAATTCTTCTATAATAATATTAAGGACCGTTTTAAAATAAAATTGTTGAACGATCAGGTCGGGTTTAATAGGTTAATAAAAGATCAAAATCTGCACAGACCCGGTTTGCCTCTTGCCGGATTTTTAGAATTGTTTTCGTTCAACCGTGTTCAGTTATTTGGTAATACCGAAATGAGGTATCTCAAAAATTTGAGTGTGAAAGAGCGTACCAAATCCCTTGAAAATATTTTTAAGTATGATATCCCGTGCCTTATCATTACTAACGACAATAAACCATTTAACGAGATGGTTGAACTTGCAAATAGTTACAATATTCCCATTTTTGGTTCTGTCTATTCAACTACAAAACTGTTCAACCTGGTTAGCGATTTTTTAGATGATCAGTTTGCACCAAGATTATCTATCCACGGTTCATTTGTCGATGTTTATGGTGTAGGTATGATGTTTGTTGGTAAATCCGGAATCGGGAAAAGCGAAGTTGCACTCGACTTGGTTGAAAGGGGACATCGGCTTGTTGCCGATGATGTTGTAATTCTTACAAAAAAAGGGGAAGGCATTTTAATGGGTTCCGGTACCGAGCTCGTCAAACATTTTATGGAATTACGAGGAATCGGGATTATTGACATAAAAAGTATGTTTGGTGTACGCGCTATTAGATTTCAGAAACGTCTGGAAGTAATTATAGAACTTGAAGTGTGGAATGAAAAATCTGACTATACAAGAACAGGGCTTGATGATTCTATATTTACGTTATTGGATGTTGATATTCCTTATGTCAAATTACCGATTCTACCCGGTAAGAATATCACTGTTGTTTCCGAAGTTATTGCACTGAACTATCTACTAAAACATTACGGATACGATGCTGCAAAGGTATTACAAAAGAGAATTACTGATAGAATTAACTCAAAATCCAATAAAATGGACCGTTCAGTGGAGTATTTTGAACATGATTTTGAATAAAAATTATATTTGGTCGATTCTTGACACCATTGTAATGATTTATTATCTTCGCAACCTAAAAACGATATGAAAAAATTTTACTACTTTTCAAAATCTAAGCTGAAATTTGTTGAAATACGAAATTTCTACAAGAAATTTGTATTTCTGGTCCTGTTTTTCTCAGTGCTTATCTCTTTTTTCCTTTTTGGTACCTATCTTGTTTTTGATGGGTTTATTAATCCGGATTCACAAGTTAAAACACTAAAACGTACCAATGCCCAGTTAAAAGAAAAATACAATGCTCTTCTAGAACAGTATAAATCCCTCGATCAAAGAATCTCATCATTAACTGAAAAAGATAAAGACTTAAGGTTAGCAGTAAATTTAGAACCGGTTGATAGAGAAAATGAATTATATGGAATGGGTGGATCACTTTTTAAACCGTTAGAATCAACATCACCCAGCAGTATGTTCAGTTTTGTAGAAGAAATGGAATCATATATTAATCGTGTTTCTACAAGAGTTAAACTGGAATCTAATAATTACGAAGAGATTGAAACCACATTAAAAGAGAATGAAAAACTCTATTCAGCAATACCTGCAATTAAACCTGCTGAAGGATCAATAATGGATGATTTCGGAATGAGGTATCACCCGATCTTAAAAATCAGAAGAATGCATAATGGAATTGATATCATTAATGATATAGGGACAAAAGTTTATGCCCCGGGTGGTGGAGTTGTTGAATTTGTTGGTAGGAGAGGGGGATTAGGACTTACCTTAGAAATTAATCATGGTTATGGATACAAAACAATTTACGGTCACTTAAGCCAAATAAATGTTAAACAAGGTCAGGTAATTGAAAGAGGAACTTTAATTGCTCTTACTGGAAATTCTGGTACCTTAACATCCGGACCCCATCTTCATTACGAAGTAAGACATAATGGAATTCCGCTTAATCCGCGCAATTTTATTTATGACGATGTAGAACTTTTTGAAATAGTCAAAAAATAAAATCATTCAGGAGAATTAAATATGATCTGGACCGTCGAATTAGCTTCTTATTTGGATGACGCTCCTTGGCCAGCAACAAAAGAAGAATTAATAGATTATGCAGAAAGAATTGGTGCTCCTCTCGAAGTAGTTGAAAATTTACAGGAGCTTGAAGATTCCGACGAGCCGTATGAATCCATTGAAGATATATGGCCGGATTACCCCAGTGACGAAGACTTCTTCTATAATGATGATGAAGAATTTAAGTCTTAGTTATGGAATAATTAGATGAATTATTGGGAACTGATTTCCGAACAAGAAAAAGTAAAGGAAATATTAAATATTTTTTTTCTAAACAGGCGTGTTCCACACGCCTTTGTTTTTTCTGGGCCCGATGGTGTTGGTAAGTTTAATACAGCTTTACAGTTTTGTAAAATTCTTTATTCCTCATCAAATCAAAAAATCCAGGATGATTCGGTAAAATTAATATCTTCCTTACAAGAACCTGTTCTAAAATATATTTGTCCTTTACCACGTGGTCGTGGTGAAGATGCCGATTATTCATCTTTTGAAAAACTAACCAAGGATCAGCTGGAATCATATCAAGAAGAAATTCAGAAAAAAATTTCTAATCCCTACCATAAAATTTTTATCGAGGATGCAAATACAATCAAAATAAGTAGTATTCGAGATATTAAGAAATTTATGAGTTCGTCTTATGAAGAATATCCATTTCGATTCATCATTATTGATTATGCACATCTTATGAATGAACAATCACAAAATGCATTGTTAAAAAGTTTAGAAGAACCACCGGAAGGTTATTATTTCTTTCTCCTTACAAACCAAAAAGAGAAGCTTTTATCGACAATAATATCGAGATGCTGGAACCTGGAATTTGATCCTCTGAGTATTGATGCCATAAAAAGTATTTTGATAAATAATTTTAATATTGAACCGGAACTTTCTTCTAAAGCGGCACTATTTTCAGAAGGTTCAATTCATTCTGCAATTTATTTACTTAATTCTAATATAAATGGTATCCTTGAAAGTATTATTTCTATTCTAAGGTATTCTTTTGGTGGAAGATATTATTCTGCTATAAAAGAATTGAATGACTCGCTTAAAAACCAGTCAGTTGAAGAAGTCAAACTCATCATTCGACTTATTAAAATATGGCTAAATGATTTGCTAAAAAAAAGATATTCTATAACCGACTATTATTTTGGTGATTTCAAAGACACGATCGAAAAATTTAACGACAAGTATGGAAACACTAGAGTAGATATCCTATATAATAAACTTGCACTTTTGGAAGAAAAATGTGAAATGAATCTGAACTTGAATGTCTTGATTTTGAACCTTATATTTGAACTGCGTGGATTGACATTAAGGAA
>JAGXSM010000131.1 GCA_018333725.1 Melioribacter sp.
ATATAATCCCTGTAAGCTGGAGCCGATTTGTAATCGATTCCCATTGCCAGACTAAAATCCCATTGCGCATATAAATTAAATAATGGGAAAAGAACTATAAGAATTATTTTTTTCATTTAGGTTCCGAGTTAATATCAAATACAGTGAAAAAATTCTCTTTTTTAATTCCTTTTTTAACACGGAATTTATTTACAAGATAAATAACACCAACCGTAGAGCCGATAAAAACAAAATAAGAAATGAAGTGCGTAAGAAGTGCATAAGCAGCACTCAACTCATAATCAAAATTGTAAAGTTGTGTTAGAACAAAAATTGAAATGATATGATAAGAGCCTGTTCCACCGGGAGTTGGAATTATAACTCCATAAGCGCTAATGGTCATAAATACCCATGCAAGCGCAAAGTTTATTGTTCCGTAATTCTGCATATCCAGCATAAAAAAACCGACGTATGAATTAAGAGCATAAAAGAACAGTATAAGAGCTGTATAGAGAATAATAATAAATATCGTTTTAAAATCCTGTATGCTCGATAAACCGCTTATTAAGGTTGAAAAAAGCTCAGCAAATTTTTCGGATAATTTTTTACTGAACTTTGAAAATATTCTCACAATAACATATCCGAATTTCTCTTCGTACTTAACCATAAATACAATTAAAAGTGAAACGACAAATATTGCAGCAAATCCTATCATTAGAGAAGTCTTAAGCCAGATCACCTGGTCGAATAAATTACCCGGGAAAATGTAAACACTCAATAAAGAAGCGAAGGCAAATGCACCTATATCTATTATTCTCTCTATTACAACCGTTCCAAGCATTGTAGTTCTCGAAAGTCCTTCCCACCTTCCAATGAACAAACCTCTATAAACTTCTCCAAGCCGTGGAATAACACAATTAACTCCATAACCAATCATAACAGCAGAGAATAAATTAAATAATGACACATCCTGCTTAACAGATTTTACCATTAACTTCCATCTTAAGGCTCTGATGAAGTGAGACAGGAAAAATACAAGAACATAAATTATAAGCCAGAAGAGAGAAGTATTTAAGATAAGAGAGAAGGATTTTTTTAAATCAACTTTTAGAAATGCAAAATAGAGAAATAAAAATGTTAGGATAACCGGCATCAAATAACCGATTAGTTTTTTAATGTTGATTCTATTTTTTTCAGCGGAGGTCAATAATCTTTGTTCCCTTAGGAGGATAAAAGGTAAATCGCGATTCTGAAATTTCCGGATTCTCTTTTATATCCGTAAACCGGAAACTGAAACGTAAATCGAGCAGATCAACAATTTCAAGCTTACTTATCAGGTTAGAATTATTTATCCATATCTTAATTTCTTTTACATCAAGCTGATCGTCTTTAGGTGTTAACAGAATTACCTTTTCGTTGTCATTCGATTCCTCTTTAACAAATTTAATTTTGCATAGAGCCGGATAGTCGAAAATAAATCTTTCAAGAGAAAAGGAAGTTGGATCGTCGTAAAAGGGACTAATAATTACTTTCTTATTCGTTTTATCATAATTCCAAACTGATTCTCCATTAGAAACGATTGTGCTTCTTTTCTGCTCAACAATAAACTTATTCTTGCGTTTATAAATAAATGTTCCGTTATCCCTACCAGTAGATTTACCTTGTGGATTAACAATTACCTGAGAAAAAGCAGCACTAAAACTTGAAATGGAATTAAACTTTTCCTGGGCTTTTTTAAGAATTTCGTTTGCACTCTGAGCATAGAGAAATTGTGCAAATAAAAAAAAGAGAACTATTATGGTCTTCATAATATTATAATGATCTTAAAATAGTTTCGAGCTGTTCTTCATTTTCTACAATAACTTCGCGGGCTTTACTTCCTTCCGATGGACCGACAATTCCGGCTTGTTCAAGCTGGTCAACAATTCTTGCGGCTCTTGAATAACCAAGTTTAAGTCTGCGTTGAAGAAGCGAAACAGAACCCTGTTGATGTCTTACAACAACTCTTGCAGCTTCATCAAACATAGGATCGAGATCGGAGAGGAAATTACCTGCTTCTGATTTTTTCTTTTCATACATAGAAGGTAAAAAGTAACGTTTTGAAAATCCTTGCTGGGCATAAATAAAGTTTGTTACTCTCTCAACTTCTTCGGTTGAAATAAATGCGTTCTGAATTCTTATCGGTTTAGGCATACCACCGGGTAAAAATAACATATCCCCGCTTCCTAATAATTGTTCGGCACCGTTCATGTCTAAAATAGTACGTGAGTCAATTTTTGTAGCAACCTGATAAGCCATACGTGCACTAAAGTTTGCTTTAATTACCCCGGTTATTACATTTACAGACGGACGCTGCGTTGCAAGAATCAAATGAACACCAACAGCTCTTGCAAGTTGAGCAAGACGCGCAATCGGTTCTTCAACTTCTTTTCCGGATGTAATCATCAGATCAGCTAACTCATCAATAATAATAATAATGTATGGTAATTTATGATGTTTCATCTCTTCGGTATCTTTTGGTCTTGTCTTGGGATTGGATACCTTTTTGTTGTAATCAACAATATTGCGCACACCGGCTTTAGCTAATTTATCGTAACGTTTTTCCATTTCGTATTCAACAGCTTTAAGAGCCAGTAATGCATTGGATGGATTTGTAATTATCTCTTCTTCCAGATCAGGTGATACCGCCAAAAAATGTTTGTTAAGTTTTTTGTAGAAAGAAAGCTCAATCTTCTTTGGATCGACAATAACAAATTTTATATCGGATGGATGCTTGGCATACAATAAACTATTGATAATAATATTAATACCGACACTTTTACCCGAACCGGTAGAACCGGCAATAAGCATGTGAGGCATTTTTGCAAGGTCGGTTATATAAACATCACCGGAAATTGTTTTACCCAGAGCTAATGGTAATTCCCCTTTTGCTTCTTTTATTTTGCTTATTACAGAACGGGCTCTAACAATAGATGCTTGAGCATTTGGAATTTCAACCCCTATTGCACTTTTGCCGGGAATAGGTGCTATAATTCTAATTCCACGTGCTGCAAGTGCAAGAGCTATATCATGCTCAAGACTAACAATACGACTTATCTTAACCCCCGGCGCTGGAACAATTTCGTAGAGTGTTACAACAGGTCCCGGAGTAACAGTAATATCCTCTATTTGAATATCGAACAGGGCAAGTTTCTCTTTTAATAGCTCGGCGTTACGTTTTAATTCACTTTCATGAATCTTAACTTCTTCATCTTCGGCGGGAGTTAATAAATCCATAGTTGGTGAGTTGAACTTAATATTTTCATCCCACTGATCGGGGAGACTTGCTTCTGCTTCCTTATCAATTACCGGAAGTGAATCGTCAGCTTTATGTTTATCGGATTTTGATAAATCAATTTTCTTAGACTTGGGTAATTCCTCTTTTGGAAATTCCGGTTCAATTACTTTTTCAGGTTCATCTTTTTTAACTATCCGGATTCTTGTTTCGGGTAATTCACCTTCAACTTCTGCGGCTTCAATATCTTCATCCTGTTTAAGAAGTGATTTTAATTTTTTATCACCTCTTAAACTTTTAATCTTGTTAAGATTATCATCACTTTCTTCATCGGCGGGTTTTACTTTTATTTCATCTTCATCAGTTTCATCGGATTTATAAAACTTCTTTAAGAACTCAAGTATTCCACTAAGCCGGATATCGAATGCAATAATTAATGTAACAATCATAGCAGCAATTAAGAATATAATACTGCCCAGAGGTCCCAACAATTTACTAATTGCAACTCCAAAGAAGGCGCCGATATTTCCCGATAACTCATAAACATCTGTAAACAAACTGAACTCGGGAGTGAATCTTAACATTCCGAAAAATGTCGAAATCAATATTCCCATAACAAGTAGAAAATTGGTAACATACAAAGCAAGTTTATATGAAGCAGCACGAAGTACAGAATAACCCCACACAAACATTATTACAGGAAAAATTAACGAAAAGTATCCCAGTGTGGAATGGATAAAGAAGTAAGAAATATAAGCCCCAAAGATACCGAGCCAGTTGTATGTTCCGGCTGCCTTACTTTTTAGTTCGGGATTTGAACTGAATATGTTGAATAAATCCGTAAGTCTAAATGAGAATGAGGAATCGTCGTATCTTGAATATGAAAGGATGCTCAAGAAAATAAGGACGGCAAAAACAATCAAAAAAATACCGAGCAGCTTTTTCTTTTTAGCCGGTGATACTACAAAATACTCCTTACCGTTTCCAGTGTTTTCTTTAGCTTTATTTTTCTTTGGCATTAATCGACTGACTATTATTGCCAGATTTTTTTGGTTTATCGGAAGCTGGTTCTAATTTTTTAATAACCCCGGAATTATAAAACGGAATAACATCGGTCGAATTTATTTTAGCACATTCTTTAATATCGGATTCGAATCCATTTTCAATTAATAGTTTACCGTGGTCAGTATTTTTTAACATCTTTGTAATACTTTTGGAATAATTTATATATAGTAATTTGCTGGCAATTGCAGAATCTGTGAGTTCAACTTCGATATCACTTTGTTCAAGGTTGGAAACAATATTACCGGCACACACAGCATCTTCAAGGTTGAATCCGCCATTAGTTCCGGCACAAATAATTTCAGCGTCTTTATTAAGCCAAACCAGATGATTTACTATTGCATCAAGGTTGTTGAAGCAAACTATAAAAAGATTTTCTGCAAATTTTGCTTTAACAATAGACCTGGAACCATTCGTAGTGTAGAGAATTATTGATTTACCGCCGATAACATCGGTTGTATATTCTAAAGGTGAATTACCGAGCGCAAAACCCTCAACCTTTTTAGTATTTCTTTCACCACCTAAAATAGTTTGACTTCTAAAAGCATCGCCAGAAACTTTAACAGCGAAATCAACCGTGTTAACCGGAATTACTTCTTTAGCACCGTTTGAAAGTGCAGTAACAATAACTGTTGAAGCTCTTAGAACATCAATTACAACACAGGTTTTACCGGTGAAGTAGAGCTCATCCAGATGCAAATTCGAATAGAGAACGTTTATTTTCATGTTAGTTTTTTATAAACGGCAGTTTTGTAATAAACGCCGGAACCTCTTTCCCTCTGATTAAGAAATTAATTTGATTTCCCTCTTTTGCGTAGTCAGATTCAACATATCCCATTGCTATTGCTTTATCCAGAACAGGACTAACTGTACCGCTTGTAATATGACCAACTTTTTTACCATTTACAGAAAGGTTGTATCCATGCCGCGGAAATGATTTTTCATCTGAAATTAACGGAACTAATTTTCTTTTTAATCCTTCCTCTTTCACTTTCAATAAAACGTCTTTACCAATAAAAGAAGGTTTTTTAAGTTTGGTTATCCAGCCAAGTCCGGCTTCTAAAGGATTGGTTGTTTGATCAATATCATTACCATATAGGCAGAATCCCATTTCTAATCGTAACGAATCTCTTGCGCCAAGTCCAACCGGTTGAATGTTTAATTCTTTTCCATTTTCAAAAAGAGCATTCCAGATTTTTTCTGCAACATTTTCATCACCCTTAAAATACAATTCGTAACCGAGCTCGCCAGTATATCCGGTTCTAGAAAGAATCATTTCAACTCCGGCAACTTTTGCATTGAAGAAATGATAATATTCAAGGTCGACCGATTTATCACAAATTTTTTCAACAACTTTTTTTGAATTAGGACCCTGAACTGCAAGCAATGAGTATTCATCGCTCTCATCAATTATTTCCACCCCGAATGTATTATTCTTTTTCATCCATTCATAATCTTTGTCTTTGTTAGATGCATTAACAACAAGCATAAATTCTTTTTCGGAGATACGATAAACAAGAAGATCATCAACTATTCCTCCATCATTATATAACATTGCAGAATACTGAACTCTTCCATCGTACAATACAGATGCATCATTAACAGTGATATGCTGAACGAAGTCCAGAGCTTTATCGCCCCTTATAAATATTTCGCCCATGTGTGATACATCGAAAACACCAATGGAAGAACGGACTGCTTTATGTTCGTTAATTATTGATGAATAAAGAACAGGCATTTTGAAACCGGCAAAATCAACTATCTTTGCACCAAGTCTTTCATGAATCGAGTAAAATTTTGTTTTTTTCATAATTATTTCTGATTTAATTTTTTCCAGTCGCTTAGAAATTTCTCAAGACCGATATCGGTAAGAGGATGTTTAAATAATTTTTCTATAACGTCAAAGGGCATTGTTGCAACATCGGCACCCATCATGGCAGCATCAACAAGATGAAGAGGATGACGAATACTTGCAACCAGAACCTGTGTCTTATAATTATAATTTTTAAATATCTGAATTATCTGTTTGATTAGATCCATACCATCATGACTTATGTCATCGAGACGACCGACAAATGGACTGATGTAAGTTGCACCGGCTTTAGCAGCAAGTAACGCCTGAGATGCCGAGAAACAAAGTGTTACATTAGTTTTAATCTCTTCTTCATACAATGCTTTAACAGCTTTTATTCCAGCCTTAATAAGAGGAACTTTAACAACAATATTTTTATGAATTTTTGCAAGCTCGATCGCTTCTTTCATAATTCCATCGTAATCTGTAGCAACAACTTCTGCACTAATCGGTCCATCAACAATTTTTAAAATCTCTTCCAATAGTTTTCTGAAATCCATACCTTCTTTTGCAACAAGAGAAGGATTGGTTGTAACGCCATCGAGCAATCCGTAGGAAGCGGCTTCTTTAATCTGAGCGATATTGGCTGTATCAATAAAAAATTTCATGTAGCGTTTCCTCCAGTATTTTAATTTTTCTAACGATTAAAATTAAATAAAATCCGGATATTTTTTTGTATCCTAAATTACGTCCCTAAGCAAACTCTTCCGTTAGATCCTCGTTGGTTTTCTTTGCAATAAACCTGAAAGTTTGCGGACTAATTTTTTCAGTCTGTTCCAAACTGAGTTTAACAAAATACTTGAGTTGAATTTTAGTTAGCGTTGAGATAAATCCCTGTTTTAATTTTTCCCCAAGCGATGGATGAACACGAATAATTAACGAGTAATATTTCCCTTCCATTTTATATCTTTTTAACCATCCTTCAATTTCGTGGATTAGATTAGACTTCTTTGTTAGCAACCCGCTTCCTTCGCAATAAGGACATACTTCTGTCATCGATTGAACAATATTTTCTCTAACTCTTTCACGTGTAATCTGCATCAAGCCAAATTCCGTCATAGGAAGCATTGCAGTCTTTGCACGGTCTTTCTTGAATTCCTTTTTCAGTTCATCATAAATCTTTTTACGGTTCTTTTCGTCTTCAAGATCAATAAAATCGACCACGATTAATCCCCCAATATCACGCAACCTAAGCTGTCTTACAATTTCTCTCGAAGCTTCAAGGTCGGTTTTAAGTGAGTTTAATTCCTGATCTTTTTTTGCAGCATAACGGCCACTGTTTACATCAATTACCGTCATAGCTTCAGTATGATCAATTACAATGTGTCCGCCGCTTGGCAGAGCAACTTTTCTACGCATTAAATTTTTAATCTGTTCATCTATCTTGAACGATTCATAAATTGGACGATCCTCTTTATAAAATTCAATTCTATCAACAAGGGCGGGTTGAATAAAATGAAGGTAATTGCGAATTTCTTTGAATAATTTTTTCGAATCCACAAATACTTTTGATACATCTGGAGAAAATAAATCCCTTATTACACTAATAGTAGTGCTAAGATCTTTATAGAGAAGTGAAGGCGGTTCAAGTTTTTTTGCATCTTCCTGAATATCTTCCCATATTTTAACAAGATATTTCAGGTCGGCTGATAATGATTCTTCATCCTGGTCTTTAGCGGCAGTTCGAATAATCAATCCGCAATCTTCGGGAATTATTCCGCGAGCAATTTTTCTAAGTCTTTTCCTCTCCTTATACTCTACTATCTTTTTTGAAACACCAATTTTATTATCCATTGGAAGCAAAACGCAGAAACGTCCGGGTATTGAAACCGAAGATGTAACCCGAACTCCTTTATCCTTAACAGGTTCTTTAAGAATTTGTATAAGGAGCTCCTGCCCTTTATGGAGCTTAGTGATTTGTCTTTCTCTAATTTCCGGTTTAGGAAGTTCTAATGTAGGTTGATTGGGATCTTCTACTGTTGCATTAGCAGAAGGATTTGAAGATTGTTCTTCATCTTCATCGTCATCAAAAATTCCTTGAAGTGCTTCTGTCCGTTCACCAATATCGGAGAAATGAAGAAAGGCATCGTGTTTAAGACCGATGTCTATAAATGCTGCTCTAATTCCGGGTAAAACTCTGGCAACTCTGCCAAGATAAACATCGCCAACCATTCTTTGTTTTTCCGGATGGTCTACGAAGAAATCTACCAGGTTACCGTCTTCTGTAATTGCAACTCTGTTTTGAGTTGTAGAAGAACTGATAATAATTTCTTTATTCATGAAAAACTCTTTGTAAGTCTATTCCGGTTTCAACCTAATGATTCTACGCTTTCATCGGCTAACCAGAATAAAACTTTCTTCTTAAATTTTATATTAATTTCGCTTAATTCGGTAACCTTAAGATTACCGTTTAAAATATTTTGTGTGTGTTCTTCAATTAAAGAACGGATTGAAAATAAATTATTCAATGAAAATACTTTTTCTAAAAATTGATCGATACCGGGATAAAAACGGAAATACCAGATTGAATTTTTTTTCGCTTTGTCGATACTATTCGGTTCGCCAAATTCTCTTTCCATGTAGGAAATTTGTTTAAGAAGAGTATCACGGATAATATCTGCATTTGATTGTCCGGGATCCGATCCGGTACTTATTAACTTATTAAATCTATCGAATATGAATGGATTACCGAGTGCGCCGCGTGCTACCATTACAGAATCGCAGCCGGTTAAATCAATCATTTCTTTAGCATCTTGAGGTGTGAAAATGGAGCCATTACCAACTACAGGAATACCAGCATTTTCTTTTACTTTTTTAAGCCAATGCCAATCGGGGTCAGATTCATATTTATCTGCACGGGTGCGCGCATGAACAAATAGAACTGAAGCTCCATTTTCTTCTGCAACCCTGGCAGTTTCAAAAATATTAATGTTACCTTTATCTTTCCCAAGTCTAAGTTTAACAGAGATTGGAACACCGCCGGATGAATCAACCATTTTTCTTATTAGCTTACCCATTGTTTTAGGGTCATCCAAAAGAGCAGAGCCCATATTGTTTGTTACAACTTTATCAACAGGACAACCGCAATTAAGGTCTATTAAATCGGGCTTAAGCTTAACTATTTCCTTAACGGCATCTCCTAAAACATCCGGTTCATTACCAAGTATTTGAACGCCGATTGGTTTTTCGTCGCGGCTGAATGAGAGGAGGCGCAGAGTTTCGAAGTTATTATTAATAACACCTTGTGCACTTACCATTTGAGTGAAAGTAATTCCGGCGCCGAACTCTTTTGCAATTTTTCTAAATGAAGAGTCGGTAACCTCCGCCATAGGAGCCAAAAACAATTTATTTTCTATATCAAGGTTTCCAATCTTCATCACATTCTCAACGTAACAAAATTTTTACTTACATAACAGATGAAACTATTAAACCGGAAAAATCAATCTGTCCCGTATTAGCCGGGACAGACTATTAATTTTCCGAATATTAGAAAATCATCTTACGAATTATCATTTTCAGAATTTTCCTGAACTTCTTCTTTTTCCTTTAGCAGAGCTTTTCTTGATAAAGAAAACTTTCCGCCTTCAATGCTTAATAGTTTTACTTTGATAACTTCGCCTTCTTTAAGAACATCGGTTACTTTGTTAACGCGCTTATTATCAATCTGGGAAATATGAAGTAATCCTTGAGTGCCCGGTAAAATTTCTACAAAAGCACCAAAGTCGGTTATCTTCATTACTTTTCCACTGTATGTCTTTCCTATCTCGGGTTCAGCAGTTAACCATTTAATATACTCTTTTGCTTCTTTGGCTTTCTGACGATCCTGTCCGGCAATACTAACTGTTCCGTCTTCTTCGATATTGATTTCAACACTGAATTCTTTCTGAATCTTTTGAATTACCTTTCCGCCTGGTCCAATTACAGCGCCAATCTTGTCGGTATTAATTTTGGTGGAAAGAAGAGTTGGAGCAAATTTAGAGATATTAGGATTAGAGACGGAAATTGCATCATTCATAATTTTTAAGATATGCAGTCTTCCAGCTTTTGCCTGGGTAAGTGCTTTTTCCATAATCTCAAATGAAATTCCCTGAATTTTAATATCCATCTGAAATCCGGTAATACCATTTTCAGAACCGGCAACTTTAAAATCCATATCGCCTAAATGATCTTCATTACCCAATATATCAGAAAGAACCGCATAACGATCACCTTCTTTAACCAGACCCATTGCAATTCCGGCAACAGCGCATTTAACAGGAACGCCACCTTCCATTAATGCTAATGAACCGGCGCATATAGTTGCCATTGATGATGAACCGTTAGATTCGAGTATATCGGAGTTAAGCCGAATCATATATGGAAAAACTTCTTCGGGTGGAAGAATATTTTTCAAGGATCTTTCAGCAAGATTTCCGTGCCCAACTTCTCTTCTTCCAACACCGCCGTATCTTCCGGTTTCACCAACACTGAATGGAGGAAAGTTGTAGTGCAATATGTATCTTTTTCTGAATTCGGTTTGAAGTCCGTCTATAATCTGTTCGTCTTGTTTTGTTCCTAATGTTAAGGTGGTTAAACTCTGTGTTTCTCCGCGTGTAAAAAGTGCTGTTGCATGAGGACGTGGTAGAATACCAAGTTCAATAGTTATGGGACGAATCTGATCTGTTTTTCTTCCATCGAGTCTTAATCCTTCATCTAGGATACGGTTGCGCATTAATTCCTTTTCCATATTGTGAAAGATTGCTTTAATAACTTTTTCCTGTTCAGGATATTTTTCTGCAAGTGCAGTTAATACTTCCTGTTCAAGTTCCTTGTTCTTAGAAGATCTTTCTTCTTTTGCAAGAACAGCTTCCACAATATTTTTTAACTTACCATAAGCAAGGTCTTTTACATCGTTAAGAAGATTCTGGTCAATCACTTTTTCGGTAACAACCATTTTAGGTTTGCCGCAAAGTTCGCGTAATTCATTCTGAACTTTTACAAGCTTTTTAATTTCCTGATGAGCAAATTTTAGAGCATCAAGTATTTCATCTTCGCTTACTTCTTTTGCTTCGCCTTCAACCATCATGATAGAACTATCCGTTCCAGCAACTACAAGTTCTATATCGCTCTCTTCAACCTGTGCATTAGTGGGGTTAACAATAAACTGTCCGTTGATTCTGCCAACGCGTACTTCTCCAACGGGTTCGAGAAACGGGATATCGGAAACTACAAGTGCAGCCGAAGCTCCGACTGCAGCAAGAACATCTGCATCGTTCTCATTATCATAGGAATAGACAAATGCTGCGACCTGTGTATCATTCAAATAATTTTCGGCAAACAATGGTCTTATTGGTCTATCGACTAACCGTGCACTAAGAATTTCTTTTTCGCTCGGTTTTCCTTCTCGTTTGAAAAAGCCGCCCGGAATTTTTCCTACTGCAAAAGCTTTTTCCCTGTATTCAACACTAAGCGGAAAATAATCGAGATCATCTTTCAATTCACCGGCAACAGCTGTTACAAGTACAACCGTATCGCCGTATTGAACAGTAACTGCGCCATTTGATTGTTTAGCAAGTTTGCCTGTTTCAATTTTAAAAATCTTACCGCCTATTTCAACTTCTTTAGAATATACCATTTACTTTCCTCGTTACTTTCTAATGTTCAATTCTTTAATTATGCTACGATATCTTTCAATATCCTTACCGGCTAAATAATCGAGCAGTCTTCTTCTTTTACCAACCATTTGCATAAGACCTCTTCTGGAAGCATGATCTTTATTGTGTCCTTCGAAATGAG
Organism: Melioribacter sp.; assembly: GCA_018333725.1. Classification (GTDB taxonomy): domain Bacteria; phylum Bacteroidota; class Ignavibacteria; order Ignavibacteriales; family Melioribacteraceae; genus DSXH01. The sequence goes on from JAGXSM010000131.1 coordinate 11,943, forward strand.
CTGTTAGGTTATTGATCCGCTCAGTTAAAAGGGCTACCTGGACTTCTGCAGTTCCGCTGTCTTTGTCAGTTTTTCCATATTTCTTGATTAGTTCAAGTTTCTTTTCTTTTGATAACGACATTGTGTTACTCCTTTTTTGATTTGTTCGATTTAATTCCAGAAACCGATTAGGTACCGGAATCAATTAGTTAACTAAAACATTTATTAATTCAAGAGCTTTCTTTTTATCTTCTTCAATCTGATGAATCAAATCATCTTTCGATTCGTACTTTTTCTCGTCGCGCAATCTTTTAATAAAATCGACTCTTAATTCTTTTCCGTAAATATCCTTATCAAAATTAAGGATGTGGACTTCAATAACAAGCTCTGTCCGTTCCTCAAAAGTAGGACGATAACCAATATTCATAATACCGAAATAAGGTTCTCTTTCGCAACTGCAAGAAACAATATAAACACCTTTTTTTGGAACTGCTTTATTTATATCGTCCAATTTTAAATTAGCAGTTGGAAATCCTAATACTTTACCTCGCTGCGCTCCCTTAACAACCAGACCAGTAAAAGTATAGTTTCTTCCTAAGAGAAGATTTGCTTTCTCAACATCACCTTCATAAAGAGCATTTCGGATTTTTGTACTGCTTATTATCTCGCCGTTATTATTTTCCGGAGGGACAGCAGTTACATCAAAGTTGTAAATTTTACCAAGTTCTCTAAGTTTATCCTCATCACCCAATCTATCTTTACCGAATTTATGATCGTGACCGACTACCATATGAACTGTGCCGAATTTATCGATGAGATAATTCTTAATAAACTGATCCGACGTAAGTTGAGAAAATTCTTTTGTAAAATTCAGAACTATGAGTTCATCAATTCCGGTATTTTCAAGAATTCTTTTTTTCTCATTAAACGATGTTAGAATTTTCAAATCAAAATTCCGGGATATAACGCTTCTTGGATGCGGATCGAATGTAACAACAACACTTTTTCCGTTAATACTCCTTGCAATATTTTTCATCGTTTCCATTATCTGTAAATGTCCACGATGCAATCCGTCGAATGTTCCAACGGTAACTACTGCATTTGTCTGCTTTATATATTCATTTAGTTCGGTATAAAGAGTCATAATAAAATTTTTATTCTCTCAAGCTAATGTTGCTGCCTTATACTTCTCGTTGAACTCATTAATAGTAATAGAATCACCTACATCGAACTGACCGATTCCAGTTCTTCTTAATCTGCTTAGATAAGCTCCACAACCTAATTTCTTCCCGAAATCATTTGCAATTACTCTTATATATGTTCCGGTCGAGCAGGTTATTTGGAACCTGACTTCGGGTAAATCAATATTCAAAATATCGAACCGGGAAATAAAAATTTCTCTCGGTTCTTTTTCAATTTGAATACCCTTACGAGCAAACTGGTAAAGCGACTTTCCTTTGTGTTTAACAGCCGAATAGACCGGTGGAATTTGAAAGCTCTTACCTAAAAATGATTTTGCCGTTTCATTAATCATATCAACAGTAATACTTGAGAAATCTGATTCCGAATCAAATTCAGTTTCAATATCAAATGATGGTGTTGTTTTACCAATAGTAATAACACCGCCATAAGTTTTTTCCAATCCTCTAAAAGAAGCTATTTGTTTAGTCATTTTTCCGGTGCATACAATTAACAATCCCGTAGCCATCGGATCGAGCGTGCCGGCGTGACCGACTTTTTTAATATTGATTGCTTTTCTAACTTTATACACAATATCAAAGGACGATTTATATAATTGCTTATCAATAAGAATTACTTCGCCAGATTCAAAATCCGGAGTATATTTATCAAGAGTTTCCCTTGTTATCATTTTCTTCTTTTCCATCGGAGGAATGAATTTGTTTAAATAATCCTTCGATTTTTTCAACATAATCCAGAGTATCATCAATAAAAAAATGAAGTTCGGGTATATACCTCAATTTTAATTTTGAAGCCAGTTCGCTTCTTATAACACCCTTAAGGTTATTAACTTTTTCAAGAACTTCACTGCGTTTATTCTTATCATAAACAGAAAGATAAATTTTAGTATGCTGAAGATCTGCGCTTACTTTAACACTTGTAACAGTAACAAGTCCTACTTCAGAGTTCTGAACCCTGTGAAGAAATATTAAACTTAGTTCTTCTTTAAGTAAGCTGGCAACTTTATCTAATCTGTAAGACATTAAGCAAGTTTCTTTTTAGTTTCTATTAGTTTGAAAGATTCAATTATGTCGCCGACTTTAATATCATTAAAGTTCGCAATACCAAGCCCGCACTCAAATCCTTTTTCAACTTCGCGTACATCGTCTTTAAATCGTTTTAATGAAGTAAGATCGCCTTCATAGATAGCAATTCCATCGCGGAACAAACGGATCTTATTCTTTCTTTCAATTCTTCCATCCTGAACATAACAACCGGCAACAGTTCCAATTTTAGGAACTTTGAATATTTCTCTAACTTCAACAGTACCAACCAATTCTTCTGAAACAACAGGTGAAAGCATTCCTTCGAGAGCGGATTTTACTTCGTTTATTGCATCGTAAATAATATTATATAATCTGATATCAACTTTTTCTTGTTCAGATAATTTTCTTGCATTAATATTAGGACGAACATGGAAACCGATAATAATTGCCTGTGAAGCAGCGGCTAAAAGAACATCTCCTTCTGAAATTGCACCAACACCTTTATGAATTACACGGACAGCTACTTCATCATTAGATAATTTCATTAATGAATCGGCAAGAGCTTCGATGGATCCATCAACGTCGCCTTTAACAATAATAGGTAATTCTTTAAATCCGCCTCTGCTAATTTGACTTGCAATTTCATCAAGAGTAATATGTCTAACCTGGCGATGATCCTGTTCGCGTTTTATCTGCTGTCTCTTCAAGCTTATCTCTCGAGCATCGCGTTCGGATTCTGCAATAGTAAAGGAATCGCCAGCTTGCGGAGCGGATTCAAATCCAAGAACCAGAACCGGTGTTGAAGGAGGAGCTTCAAATACTTTTTTACTTCGCTCATCGAACATGGCTCTAACTCTACCATGAACTACACCGGCAATAAAAGGATCTCCAATTTTAAGGGTTCCTTTTTGAACAAGAACAGTTGCAGTTACACCCTTACCTTTATCCATTTGAGATTCGATTATTACACCGTGTGCCAATCTGTTGGGATTTGCTTTTAGGTCGAGCAGCTCGGCTTCAAGAGCAATTTTTTCTAGTAGTAGATCAACATTCTTACCGAACTTTGCAGAGATTTCTACACACTGGTATTTACCGCCCCAGTCTTCAACTAAAATATTTCTTTCTGCTAATTGTTGTTTTATTTTTTCAATGTTGGAGTTCGGTTTATCAACTTTATTGATAGCAATAATTATAGGAACGTTTGCTGCCTGAGCATGGTTAATTGCTTCAACTGTTTGAGGCATCACAGCATCATCAGCAGCTACAACAAGAACAACAATATCAGTTACACTTGCACCGCGAGCACGCATTGCAGTAAATGCTTCGTGACCCGGAGTATCGAGAAATGTAATTTTTTTACCGACTTCCAGATCAACCTGATAAGCACCTATGTGCTGTGTAATACCTCCCGATTCACCGGCAACAACATTTGTTCTTCTGATATAATCGAGCAACGAAGTTTTACCGTGATCGACGTGACCCATTATAGTAACAACAGGTGGACGAGGTTTAAGAGTATCTTCCGGATCGGGTATTTCTGCATCTACTTCTGCCTGGTAGTCTTCCTGTAATTCTATTTCAAATCCGAATTCGTCTGCGACAAGTGTAATAGATTCAACATCAAGACGCTGATTAATCGACACCATCAATCCAAGCCCGATACACTTTTGAATTACATCGCTTACTGAAACGCCCATTAAATTTGCAAGTTCGTTAACGGCAATAAATTCTGTAACCTGAATCTTATTCTGAGAAAGTTGTTTCTGTTCAAGAATCTTTTCCTGGATCTCCATCTTCTCTTTTCTTTTCTTTTTACGAGCAGAAGCCCTGTCGCCTATACTCGATTCATCCATACTAAGAATTGTTCGTTTAATAGCTTCTTCAACTTCTCTTTTATCAATTTCTAACTTCTTAATCTTCCTCTTCTTCTTAGTAACAACTTCATCAGTACCTTCTTCTGCAACCTTAGTTTTCTTTTTTGCCTTTAATACTTTTTTCTTCTTTTTCTTTTTATCGGCATCATCTTCTTCCGTCTTAGCAGCTGTTTTGGGTTGCAATACTACATTTTCTGTTGCAGGTGCTTGTGCTTCTTTTGATTTTTCTTTTTGTTTTGGACCAAGATCAATTTTACCAACAATCGTAAGACCTTTTCTCTTTGTTTCTAATTCTAATTCCGATTTTGTTTTAAAAGTTTTTGATTCCTCTACATCTTCTTCCGTAACAGTTTCCTCAGCGGGTTCTTCAATTGCCGGCTTCACATCTTCAACAACCTCTGCTTGAACCGATTCTGCCTGAGCTACTTCATGTTCAATTACTTCTTTTACAGGTTCTTCCTCTACAGCTGCCGGCTGAGAAGGAACAACTTCAGCTTCGGTTTTATCTCCTCTCTTTTTCTGAAAGTCGGATATTTTCTTGTAGTGTTTCTCTGCTTTTTCAATATCCTTTTTAAAGTGAGATTTAATATCCGCCAGCATTTCCTCGGTTAGAAGTGCCATATGGGATTTTACTTCGTAACCTTTCTTATGCAAAAACTCCATCAAGGAATCGGTAGAAAGATTAAACTCGGAAGCAAACTTATAGAGTCTTAATTTTTTTTCTTTAGCTGTTTCGGACATCTGGATATTACCTTATTGTTTATTCATCACTGGTTTTAGAGAATTATAATTTTTTATTACTCTTCTTCCTCAAATTGATTTTCCAGTGTTTCAATTATTTTTTTAGCTGTTTCCTCATCAATTCCTTCAATCTCTTTAAGCTTATCAATACCGGCTTTAAGAACATCAACTGCGGTTTCAAATTCATGGTTAATAAGAAGGTCTACAATTTCACTTCCTAATTCCTCTCTTAATTCAGGTAGTTCAATATCTTCTTCATATTCTTCAAGCGGTTTTTCCTGACGTATAACTTCAATATCATAACCGCTAAGTTTCATTGCCAGCCGGATATTAACACCGCTTCTTCCAACAATAAGCGAAACCTGATCGCTATCTGCCGTAACAATACATTTATTATCTTCTTCGTCAATTTCGATCTGTTTAAGTTTAGCAGGTGCAAGGCAGCGTTGAATAAAAACGATCGGATCTTCAGAGTAATTTATTACGTCAATATTTTCATTGTTAAGTTCACGTACTATTGCATGAATACGGACACCTTTCATACCAACGCAAGCACCCACAGCATCAATTCTTGCATCCTGGGATTCAACTGCAACTTTTGCTCTTTCACCGGGTTCGCGCGCAATACCTTTTATCTCTATTACTCCGTCATAAATTTCCGGTATTTCTATTTCGAACAATCTGCGCAAGAATAAATTATCGCCTCGCGAAATGATAATGATCGGACCATTCGGAGTTTTCTTAACTTCTTTAACCACTGCACGGATTGTATCTCCCTTACGGTATTTTTCTCTTGGTATCTGTTCGTTTCTTGGTAAAAGCAATTCATTTTTATTATGATTGACCAGAACATCATTTCGTCTTACCTGGTAAATATCGCCAACGACAATTTCACCGATCATTTCGCTGTATTCATTGTAAACAATATCTTTTTCTATTTCACGAATTTTTTGATTAAGACTCTGACGTGCGAGGTTAATAAGTCTTCGCCCAAAT
>JAGXSM010000132.1 GCA_018333725.1 Melioribacter sp.
GAATCTTATCAGAGAATTTATATGCAATTCCAAATTCGCGAGCAATTGAAGCAATCTCTGCATCATAAGTTCCTGATTTGCCAAGCACTTCAAGAATTTGTCCCTCGGGGTTAACATCGGGGGATTTCCATTCAATTTTTCCAATTACGACTTTATCGCCAACCCTGGCATTCTTAAGGAAATTATTTGCCACATAAATATCGCGGTGAATTTTCTTATTATCCGGCACAACAAAATAAAATGATTTACTTTTTTCGAGTCTTCCAACAATTTCATTCTGAGTGCGTTCAACAACATCTATTATTCTACCTTCGATATTCTTACCGTGCTTCTTTGCCATCAAGATTATATGAACTGTATCGCCATCAAATGCAGTCCCGAGGTTTTTCTCCGGTATGAAAACATCGGTCTTATTATTCTGACCTTTCAAAACAACAAAACCGTAATCACCTTCACCAACAATTTGGAGTTGCCCGATCAATTTATCGGTTCCGGAACTGCTTAGAGAATAACGCTTGCCTTGTTTTTGAAGGAAACCTTCTTCAGTTAATTTGAAGAGAACGCTTTTCAGTTCGGCGTATTCATATTCTTCGGTAATTCCAAAATGTTTAGCAATCTCTTTGGATTTAAGTTTTAGTGAAGAATGATTTTTAAAGTAAGACTTGATTTCTTTTTTCATCAAAACTCGAATTTATATTTTAATGCCATTTCATTTATTTTGTCATCCAGGACATAAATCTGGCCAATAGGATCTTTTCTTTCAACGCGGATCAAAAATTTTGGATTGAAGAGATATTCAATTTTAAGATTGGCTTTACCGATATTTTGAAATACCTCCGTAGTTCCGCCGAAACTATAACGAAGATTCTGTATCCGGCCGGATAAACTGAACTTTGTATAGTCGCCGGTTTGACTTATTTGGATATTGTTTACAAGATCCCCCACAGCAGAATTAACGAAACTTGAGAGTACCGAACCAAGGAATGAAGTCGCAGTATTTCCAATAGCATTTGTCTGTCCGGCTACCTGTGCACGGTCCTGTGCTGTAAGATCATCTTTAAATTTTCCGATTAAGATGAATGAAAATGCATCCGAATAATCGTAACGTGTTTCTCTTACATTGTTTTGAATATTTCTCTGTCCAACATAAACGCCTATACTTTCAGTATTACTTGCAAGGTTTTTGCCAAGGTCTTTCAGGGGCCCGGTAATTTTAATTTTCACAGCAACATCCTGTGGTGCCGAATTTGGATTAACCGGATCTATATAATCGCTTGTGTATGTTGCAATAATATCCAGGTAAGGATTTGTAACATCAGTTTCAAAACGGATTTTCCCTTCTGCATCAAAAGTTTTAAAGAATTCTAATTTAGAACCGTTCATTAAATCGAAAGCACCCTGAGCACGAACTTCGCCGGCAACGCTTTCGTAATTTAATTCACCCCGCATTTCAACTAACAATTTTTGATTTACAGCCTGGGAAAGGATAATATTAATTCGTGCACTGTTCTCAACTTTAACACCAACCTCATAATCAATTCTTATCGATTCATCTCCGTTATTTTTTTCAGTTGAATTATCCGAAGCAAGAATTTCTTCGAATCTTATTTGTTCAAGATCGATTTTGCTCGAATCAACAACATAAATAACATTGTAATTACTGCTTGTTACAGTTGATTGATCCGATGTAGTTAATGTAAGATTTGTTTCTTTCAGTAAAATATCTCCCTTAAAGAAAAGAACATTATTACGCAGTGTTAACAACCAATCGCTCGAAGTTCCTATTTGAAGATCGCCATACAAGAAAGGACTTGTAGAGCGGGAAGCATCACTGAAGAGAGCTAAATCGCCATTAAAACGAATCGACATATCCTTTGGTTTAAATCCATCAAAAATAATTGAGCCAAAACCTTTTATTTGTCCCGGGTATTTTGTGCCGCCGGCATTTGCCACTGTTAATGTATCGATTAACAATCCTTGCTGACTAAAATTCAGTTTTACATTGCAGTTGTAGGGTAGATTAGTATCAATCGATCTAAAGTAACCTTGTTTCAAATTAAGGAAACCGGAGAAAACAGGTCTGTCTAATGTTCCTGTAATTGAAAGATCTGTTACCAAATTTCCACGTTGATCTGAAATCTTTGGAATTAGATTTGCAAAAGACCTAAGGTCAAAATCTTTGGAAGTTAATTTCAGATTAATTTGCTTTGTATTGCTAATTCTGTTGGCAACAGTTGCAAAGCTAAGATCAATTGGAATAGTTCCGTTCAATGTAAGTAATGGCTTCTCTATATTAAAAGTTGAATCGACAAATTTTATATCTGTTGTAACAAGTTTATTAGAGTATCGGATTGTTCCATCAAGAAAACCGAGTTTATGATTACCATATTTAAGATGATTCAGCTTGATCGATGTGTTGATGAAAGGCTCTTCAAAGTCGCCGCTTATTACTGCTCTAAGATCTGCATCTGCCCGTAATTTTAAATCATCTTTGCCAAATAAATATTTAGACATAATTCTTCCGGAGATATTATTGGCTTGAAGAAGAAGATTTTGAGCCCCGCTGCTTTCGATAGTTCCTTTTATACTAATTGAAGATGTATCGTTATAAACAGAACAGTTTGCTATGTTAAACCTGTATGGATTAAAGAAAATATCAATTGTGTCTTTGTTAGTCCAAAGCAGACCGTCATAATCTGCTTTGATTTTTCCAATTCTTATCTGTTGTTCTATTGGTCGCATTAATATGTAACCTTCTGCATTGGCTTTAACCATATCTTCAAAATTTGCAGAAGCATTAAAGAACAGTCTACTCTGGTTGAAATTCAGATCGGCATAAATATCTTTGATGTATGTTCCGGAATAAAATCTTTTACCTGTTAAATGAGCTGTGCCGGATAATTTGTCGAATGTTGCGTGATGATTATCGCGGACGAAATTCAGCTCGGTTTTAATATCGGAAATGTATAAGGTTGATTTATCTTCAATAAAAACTATGTAATCCAGATCCAGATTTGAACTGATTAAAAAGTTAGGAGGACTGTTTTCTACACTACCTTTTCCAGAGCCCATTATATCGAAGCGATCGTAACCGATTATTTCTGTTATAAGAGCGAAATCCTTGAAATTAAATTCGAAATCGAATTTAAGATTTTTGCTTATTACATCCGGTAATATGTCGCTCTCAATTGTACCGGAAATTCCTGTGCTCATCACGGAAAGGGGATTTAATTCTTTAATTTTCTCCGAAATAATTTTTGAAATGGTCTTTGCTTCGTAGGCAACTATATCTATAGCATCATTAACAGAAAACTTACCCTTTATAGCAAAGTCAACAAAGTCGGAATTGAATTTAATTTCTCTTTGAGATGAATCTTTTTTGAAAGTTACATCTACAATAGAATTATGAATTTTTGTTCCCCTATATTTTGAAGAATCAATTCCGATAGCAAAGATTCCTGTTATATTTTCGGGATTGAAATATTTTCCGTCAACATTAAAATAGAAATTCAGATCGCTCTTATAATCTCCTTCGATAAATGATGAAAGGTCGAGATGATTAAGGCTTCCCAGAAAACTGTATGCCGGAATAGTATCTTTATCAAAAACCAATTCGCCGGTTATCAGTGCTTCTGAATTCTTGCTAATACCATTCAATTCAAGTTCTATTTTCCTATCAGCAGCTTTAGATTTTATATGAAGTTTTTCAATAGGTATTTGATTGAAAGTTGATTCGCCGGTGTTGAAATTAAAATCATAATTTAAGTCGAATGGTGAAACACCTCTTCCAACAAGATTCCCTTTTGAATTTATTGAAGTTGTTATACCAATCAGAGGGTTAAGATCAATATTGTTTGTTTCGAATTTAATATCATACGTCATCGGATCCTTTTCGAGATTCATTGCTGCATCTAATTTGATCGATCCGTTTTCAATGTTACCAGATAATAGGGATTTAAAATTTGTCGGCTCACCTTCATATTCAATATTCACACGGCTGACTCTAAGCTTTGCAAATTCAGGTAGTCGTAAAGAGGGGAGCAGTGCATTTACATCCCGGTAATTTATATCTGTATCGGTTATTTTAGCCTTGATAAACATGTCTTCGGGCTTATTAAGATTAAGCAGTTGACCGCTTAATTCAAAATGTGTTGAACGGTAATCGAGAGCAAGTTTTTCGATATCAAATCCGCCGAATTTTCCTTTTGCTTTCAATTCCAGCGAAGGATTCCCTTTTAAGATTTCTGTTGCATCGATAAATGATGAAAGGTCGTCGAAGTTAAATGAATTAGCATCGAGGTCAATTTCCACGGGATAGTTTTTGAAGTCTTCTAATTCAACATTTGCGAATAAATTGAGACTATCGATTCTTGCATTTAATCTTATATCGCTGCTATCGGTAATGAAAGCAAAGTTTTTAACACTCGCAAATTCTTTTGTTATAGCAAATTCACCGGAAATATTTTGAAGGTTAAATCGAGTCAGGTTCGGTTTTAAAGAAAGTTCTTTTAGAATTAATAAGTAGTCAGAGTTTGGAACATCAATAAACGCCTGTGCTGAAAGAAAAAGTTTGTTGATACGAAGATCATCAAAATTAATTGTCTTATAATTTTTTGAAGAATTGATGTTTGAGAATGATTGCTGAACAAGGTTGATATTTTTTAACTGAATATCATTAGCCTGGATATAAAAGGGGAATTCGGATTCGGTTTTATCTTCCTCTTTAGGCTTCGATAATTTGTTGTAATTCCATTCTCCGTTTTCATCCTGTAGCAATTTGATTGTAACATTTTCCACAAGAATCTTACGTAGAAATATTTTTTTTAGAAGTATCTGCAGCGGACTTGTTTTTATTTCAATTTTTTCCACTTTTAGAAGAGTATCACCGGATGTTGTTAGAATTACATTCCGTAGAAAAATAGATGTTAGAATTGTTCCGTCGATTTTTTCAATGTAGAGATTTCCATTAATTGAAGAATTTATCTCCGACATTAGTTTATTTCTTAGGATTTCTCTGAAAGTACCGGTCTGTGAAAATCCGAGTAATAGCACGCTAAGAGCAATTAATGCCAGAAAGAATAAAATGAAGGCATTAATAACTCTTCTGAAAATCGATTTTTTCGGTTTTTCAGGTTTTAATTCTTCTTTAACCGGTGTCTCTTCCATTAATCTTTGAATCTTTCGAGAATCGTTTTAATGATATTAGTGGTTGACTGAAAATTTACAAACTCGATAGTCTCAACCTTTCCTCCAGCCGCTTCAACAATATCTTTACCAACAATATTCTCAACTTTCCAGTCTGCGCCTTTTACCAAAATATCAGGAATTATTTTTTTTATTGTTTCGAAAGGAGTTTCTTCATCAAATACTGTTACATAATCCACTGCTTTAAGATTCGAAATAATGAATGCACGTTCTTGAAGAGGAACTATCGGACGGTTTTTCCCTTTGATCTTAGTAACTGATGAATCCGAATTAAGGGCAACAATTAAGACATCCCCGAATGATTTTGCTTTTGTAATATAATCAACATGACCGGCATGCAGAATATCGAAACATCCATTAGTAAAGACAACTTTCTTATTCTTTTTTTTAAGCTCTTCTCTAATAGGAACCAATTCATCAACGGTTATAAAGTTATTCATTTTAACTCCTCACACACTGCATCGAAAAGAGTTTCCTGTTCAATAGGAACAATACCAACTTCTTCGCAAACAAGACCGCCGGCATAATTAGCAAGGTATGCGGCATCAAAAATATCTGCACCGGCAGTAAGCGCCATTGTTAGTGTTGAAATTACTGTATCACCGGCGCCTGAAACATCGGCAACTTTTCTGGCTTTAGTAGGAATTCTTCTTTCTGGTTTTCCTTTTTCGAATAATGCTATTCCTTCTGCTCCCAACGTTAATAAAACATACTTTGCATTAATTTTATCAATCAGGTTACGACCGGCACCGGATAAATCTTTTGCATTTTTAATTCTTATTCCAAGTGCATCCTCGGTTTCTTTACGGTTTGGTTTAAATACAGTAACATTTTTATACTCAAAGAAATTGCTGAATTTTGGATCAACCGTGATCGCTTTATTATTTTCATTTGCAAGCGCAATTACCTGCCTAATAAGGGTTTTAGTGAGCACTCCTTTGTTATAATCCTGTAAAATTATTGCATCAATATTTTTTATTTCCTTCTTAAGGAAATCCAATATTTTCTTTTCTACCAATAAACTAATCGGAAAAGTTTTCTCTATATCAATTCTAACAACATGCTGATTATCTGCAATAACTCTTGTCTTAGCAGTTGTTGGTCTCTGGTTATCTCTGATAATTCCCCGGCTGTTTATTTTATTTTTTTTAATCAGATCGATAAGAATCTTCCCTTCGTTATCATTACCAATAACGCCAAGCGGGACCGGAATTCCACCGAGTTTTAATATATTGAAAGCAACATTCATTGCACCGCCGAAACGGTAAAACTCTTTTTCAACTTCTACAACCGGAACCGGCGCTTCCGGAGAAATTCGTGCTACATTACCCCAGAAATAACAATCGAGCATCATATCACCAATAACAGCAATACGTTTGTTATTAAAATTATTTTGAATCTTTTTCAACTTTTTAAGAGAAGTATTAATCATAATTTTTCTCCCTTATCCCACTGAGCAAGCTGATTGAAAAAGTTAATTCTTATTAAACTCTGATTGGTACCCATCCATAGATAAGTTCCGTCGAAGAAAATTTTATTTATTAACTGAGGTATCCGGTTGTCTCTTACGGGTATCACCTGGTTATTAAGTCTGTTTATGAGCACAAGACCTCTACCGTATATTTCTTTTGCAGCTTTTCCAAATTGATAGGTTGATGCCCAGATAAAATTTCCCGTAAGTTCTAAATCATTTATTCCGTTGCCGGTTAATCCTTTCGAATCATCAAACCTTAACCAATCATTTTTTCTGTTAAATCGGTATAAACCGCCGATGTTAAATTCAGGTCTCTCTGCGGTAATAAATTCATCCAGCCCGATCCATAAATTATTTCTTTCGGTCAACAGTGCAGAAACCGAAATCTGTTCACCTTCGCCATTAAAATAGTTAAATCTATTATCAAAAAAAGTAATTGTCCTGGAGTCGCTTATATCTCTCGACTTATTGTATTTATGCAACCCGGCTTCAGTTCCGAACCAGACAAGACTATCACCATCAACCTTAATAGATTTTATGGTATTCGATTTAGGATTTCCTCTAACTGTAAGGTCATAATCAGTAAATCGTTTTGTTTTTTCATCGTACTTAGTTAAGTATTGAAATCTGCCGATCCATACAACTTTTTCGTAATCGTCATAGGCAATCGACCTTATCCAGTTACTAAGCTGTCCTCCTAAACCAAATTTTCTTTTTGTCCAGTTGTTTCTTTTCTTATCATAAATAAAAAGACCGTCTATTGAACCTGCCCATATAAAATCCTGATTGGCAGCAACACAATAAAAGAAGTCGTGCTGTAAATTTCCTTTTGATGTAGAAAACTGTTCCCACTTATTACTTTTTTTTAAGTACTTAAAAAGTCCGTTTCCGTTAGTAGCAAACCAGATTTCATCGCCGTAGGCAGAAATATCTGTTACTTCGGAACCCCGTAAAAAGTATTCTATTTCGAATTCATCCTGTGCAAAACAGGTAATGTTTATTAAGGCGAAAAAGACCAGGAATTTTTTCATATACTCCACATTATGAAAATTATGATTGGAAATTTAATACTAAGATAAATGTTAATGAAGTGAATAATTATTACTTACCGGTTTTTAAGAGAACCTGATTTTCCATTGATCTTCAAATCCTTTTACAAGACTCTCTTCCAGTTTTTCATAGTCAACGTGTTCGTTCAAAATTGTTTCTATCTCTATAGTCTTTTGATTTAATTCCAACTCAAGTGTTCTTTTTGTTTCTTCATCAGAGTTGATGTAATTAACAAGATTTCTATGGAATTTACCGCAAAGGATTGATCCGTGTTGTAGAACCACATTATTAAGTTTCCGTTGAGCGCTGCCAATAATTTTTTTGCCGGCAAATTTAACTTCGTTTTTGGCTGTGCTTCCAAAACACAAAACCCCTGAAGGTTGTTTCAAAATTTGAGGAAAGTTTGGTTGTAACTTTTCAAGTTCGGAATCTGCAAGTAATGGATTATACAACTCCAACCCTTTAATTAATGCCGAAGAAATTTTTTCATAAATCTCTTTTGGTGTAAGCCGGTTAATAGGCATAACAACAGAGTAGGTTATTTCCTCTGCATGAAGGATTGCGCGTCCGCCGGTTGGACGTTTTACAACTTCGAGATTATCGCGGTTAGCTTTAGCAATATTAATATCGTCATAGTTTTGATTAGCACCTAATGAGATACAATACGGCTGCCATTGATATAATCTAAAAAAAGCTTCGTTCGGTTTGCATGTGTGGGCAAGATTAAAATCAAAATCCATATTAAAATGACCGGAACTTCTACCGGTCTTAAGCAACTGCCAGTTCATCTTCTGATAACGCCGCGGTCGGATTTTTCAACGAAACGAATAATATTGTTTACAAGCGTGTGATCGGAATATTTTTCTTTTACTTCATCAAGTGCTTTTGTAAAGATGAGTCCTGATTGATAAAAAATTCTATATGCATCTTTAATAGCATTAATATCATCTTCAGAAAAATTTCTTCTTTTTAGTCCAACGATATTCAATCCCATAAATCGAGCCGGGTAACCGCTTGTCATGCAGTAGGGAGGAACATCGGAGTTAGCCATTGAACCGCCGCCAACCATTGAATGCTGTCCAATTTTTCCGAATTGATGAACTGCTGATAACCCGCCGATTATTACTGTGTTTTCTATTTCCACATGTCCCGCAATTTGAACAGCGTTAGCAATTATCACCTGATTGCCAACCGTACAATCGTGTGCAACATGAGTATAAGCCATAAGGAGGCATTTGCTTCCGATTGTGGTCTTTCCGGTTGCAGTAGTTCCTTTATGTAAAGCTGCAAATTCTCTTATAACAGTATCATCACCAATGTAAAGGAAGGTCTGCTCGTTACCGAATTTTAAATCCTGGGGTAAGTTAGCAACAGAGGCACCTTGAAAGATTTTTACTCTGTTTCCAATTCTTGCACCGTCATAGATAACAGCATGAGGTCCAATTTTACAATCATTTCCAATCTCAACATCATCATAAATTATTGCATAAGGTCCTACTTCAATATTATCTCCTAATTTTGCATTAGGACTTACAATAGCGGTTGGATGAATATTCGGCATAATAATTAGTTCAGGTTTTCGGGTTTATTTTCTTTATTGATTATAGCTCCCATAAACTCTGCTTCGGCAACAAGGTTGTTATCAACATAAGCAGCGCCTTTAATGGAAAAGTATTTACTCTTTTTACTAATAACTTCTGCTTCAAGCATTAACTGATCTCCCGGGACAACCGGTTTTCTGAATTTTGCATTATTAATGCTCATGAAATAAACAAGATGGTTAGCAGGATCGATGAACGAATTGAGAACCAGAATACCGCTAACCTGTGCCATTGCTTCTATAATTAAAACACCGGGCATAATCGGTTGACCGGGGAAATGACCGGTGAAGAATGGTTCGTTAATGGTTACCGATTTAACTCCAACAACACGTTTGTCTAATTCAAGGTCGATGATTTTATCAACAAGTAGGAATGGATAACGGTGCGGTAGTATTCTCTGAATTGCGTTAGCATCGAATACAACACCTTCCTTCTTAACGAACTGATATTTCTTAACAAGTTTTTTCTGCTGATATAAACTTCTGATTTTTTTTGCGAACTCAACATTGGCTTTATGACCGGGACGTGCAGCAAGTATCTGGGCTTTAATAGGTACACCAATAAGTGCAAGGTCGCCAATCATATCAAGTAATTTATGGCGAACAGGTTCATTACGGAATCTTAGTTTATTGTTGCTTAAAAATCCCTCATGAGTTACAGAAAGGTCTTCATCCAGATTCAATTTATCTTTTAACCGTTTCAATCCGGCTTCATCAATTTCATGATCAACAATAACCACTGCGTTAGCAAAGTTTCCGCCTTTTATCAATCCTTGATCTGCAAGCATTTCAACTTCGCTAAGGAAGCAGAATGTTCTTGCCGGTGCAAATTCATTTACAAATTCTTTTTCGAGATCGAACAAACCTGAGTGTTGACTTCCTAATGCCGGATTTTGATAATCAACCATAATTGTAATACGGTAACTGTTCATAGGTAGTGCAACAATATCAACCTGGCGTGCTTCATCGCTGTACATTACAGTTTCATCGATAACCAAATAATCTTTTGGTGCATCCTGTGTAACGAATCCGGCTTCCAATAATTTTTCAACATACGGCATTGCACTTCCATCACCTATCGGTGGTTCAATTCCGTCAAGTTCAATAATGATGTTATCAATTTGTAACCCGACAACAGCTGCAAGAACATGTTCTATTGTATGAACTTTTGCCTCTCCTAATGCCAGTGTTGTGCCGCGGGATGTATCTACAACATAATCTGCATTAGCCGGAATTTCTGGTCTTCCGCCTAGATCTACACGGACAAATTTAACTCCGTGATTTTCTGGTGCTGGTTTAAATGTCATTGTGCATGATGTGCCGGTGTGAAGTCCTGTTCCGGAAAGGGAAACGGCTTTTGCAATAGTTCTTTGGAGTTCTAACATTATTCTCCTTTCAATTCGGTTAAATCAGAAATTTTCTGTTCCAAAGATGCAATTTTTTCTTCTAATTTCTTAATCTTTTCTGTAAGAGACGGGATGTTCCTGATCTGTGCTTCCAATCGTAGTTGTTGAGCCATATCCTGTGCCGGTGAGCCGCGGTATTTGCCGGATTTTTCAATTGATTTAGAAACACCCGATTGTGCACCAACAATCACTTGATCTGCAACTTCAATATGACCAACAAATCCGGCTTGTCCGGCAATCATACAATATTTACCAATTTTAGTACTGCCTGATATTCCGGCTTGTGCAGCTATTGCAGTATGATCACCTATAACAACATTATGAGCTACCTGAACAAGGTTATCAATTTTAACACCTTTCTTAATTAGAGTAGATCCAAAGGCAGCACGATCGATTGATACATTTGATCCGAGTTCAACATCATCTTCAAGAATTACATTTCCAATCTGTGGTACTTTTTCATATTCGCCTTTTGCATTTGGAATGTATCCAAATCCATCCGATCCTACAACCGTATTTGAATGAATGATTATATTATTCCCGAGTATGCAATTTTCTCTAATAGTTACATTCGGATATATCAAACAATTCTCTCCTACCATAACCTTTTCCATTAAAACAGTATTATGGTATATCATGGAGTTATCACCTATTGAACATCCGGCAGAGACAACAACGTTTTTACCGATGCCAACGTTTTTACCAATCTTTGCTGATGAATTGATGGAAGCTGATGGATCGATTCCATCGATTATAAATTTGGGTTTTAAGAAAGTGATTACAAACTTATGGAGCGCAACATTAGGGTTGTTAACTTCAATATAGCTGATGTCAGTTCGGGTCTTTTTGAATTCCGGCGAGATTAAAACCGCAGAAGCTTTAGTTGTGCTGAGATATTTCTCGTATGTTTTAAGGTAAAGAAAAGTAATATCACCTTCTTTAGCGTCTTCAATTTTTGCGATATTGGAAACCTCAATATTAGGATTACCAATAACAACACCGCCGACAAAGTCGGCGGCATCTTTCAATCTTATTTTCATATAAACTCATTTTAGTTTTTCCAAAACCAGTTTTGTAATATCATATTCTTCTTTAGCGTAGAGGAAAATGATATCGCTGCTTCTATCGAATACAAAATCGTAATCCTGTTCTTTAGCAATTTCCGAGATAGCATTAAAGATTCGATTAAGGATCGGTTTCATTAATTCTTCTTGTTTCTGAAAAAGCTCGCCCCGAACTCCGAACTTATCCTGTCTGTATTTTGCAATCTGGTCTTCAATCTGAACAAGTTCTTTTTCAATTTCAATTCTTTTTTGTTCGCTCAGAATCAATTTTCTTTTTTCATAGTCGTCGTATTTAGTTTGCCAGTCTCTTTCCATACGCGAAAGTTCTTCCTGCCATTCTTTAATTATAGCATCTAATTTTTTCTGAGTATCCTGGGCTTCGGGAAGCTGTTTCTTAATTGTTTCGCTATCCACGTAACCTATTTTGGGTTGAGCAATTGTTGCAGAAACAGTTAAAAGTATTGCAGAAAAAAATAATCCGATCTTTTTCATAACTTAATTCCGGTTTTTTATTTACCTCTTTTAAGGCGGTCAAGCACCTTAAATGTAATATCAAACTGCGAGTCGGCATAAAGAACAACAACTTCGCCGGCTTTATCCAGAACATAATGCATATTTTCTTCTTTTGCAATTTCATCAATTGCTTTGAATACTTTTTGTTTTACAGGAGCTAATAATTGTTCCTGGCGTACAAAATATTCGCCGTTGGGTTGAGAAAATTTTTGTTCTCTATACCTTTGAATTTCCTGTTCCTTCTCAACAATTTTAACTTGTGCTTCTCTCTGTTGTTCGGGTTTCATTGTAGATGACTGTTTCTGATAGTCGTTATATGCAGTCTGAAGAACGGTAGTCATACTATCAGCTTCTTTCCTCCATTTTGCAACTAAACCATCCAGATCACTTTTAGCTTTTATTGCTTCAGAGAATTGAGTCATTATTATTTCTGAATCAACATACCCGACTTTTAAGGAAATTGTTTGTTGATTTTGAGCAAAAACAGAAACAGCAGAAAGAATTAGTAAAATAAAGATACTTCTTTTCACTTTTAACCTCTTTTTGTTATATGTTAAAATCCTTTGCCAAATTGAAAATGGAACATCCATTGAGGTTCCTTATCATCTACGCTTTTACGGTCGAATCCATAACCGTAATCAAAACCTAACAATCCTATTGGATTGATAAGGATTCTTGCACCAATACCGATAGACCGTTTTAGGTTGAAAAAGTCCATCTGTTTTGCATCGAAATATACGTTACCGGCTTCTGCAAAAGCCAATAAATAAATCGGTATTGGCTCTAATGCTAAAGCACCTCTTAATTCGAATGTATATTTCGTTTGAATTCTGCTTCCAATAACAGTCCCGCTTGCATCGCGTCTGCCGATACTTCTATCATCATAACCGCGCAATGGAGTGGTAGCTATAATCATTCCGTTACCGCCCATGTAGTAAAATTCAAAGGGCTGTATAGGAGTTCCTTTTTTCAACTCGTGAATATAACCTAAATCTACACTGGAATAAAGTACAATTCTATTTGTATTAAAAAGTGGTTTATACCACTCACTTTTGAAATCGAACTTTAAGTAATCAACATTTCCCGGTAACGGACCGCCAGATAATTCAGTACTTAAACTAACTTTAGATCCTCTGGAAGGGAAGATAGGGTTATCAATATCCATTCTTGAAATTGTTGCTCCAACTGTAAGCTGGCGAGTTATACCTTGCCTATAATATCCTAATCCGTCTATAACATCATTATACTGAAAACGACCAATACCCTGTATATAGAAAAAGTCATCGGGCCATGTAAGTTTTCTACCAACTTTGAATGTAATACCCGACTGACGCAAGTCGTAATAATATCTCTGGCGTGTATCAAAGAGATCGAAACCGACTAAAGTTGGTGTATCCAGAAACCATGGTTCAGTAAAACCTAATGAAAATGTTCTGTAGAAATTTCCGACACCAAATTGCCAGCTGAAATTGAGAATTTGTCCGCCACCCATCTGGAATGGTTCGGTGATTGAAAAATTTGTGAGTGTAAAACCGATCGCACCACTGAATCCGAATGCACCGCTGTATCCAACAGATGCATTTAAGTAATCACTCGATTTTTCTTCTACTTTATATGTTAGGTTTACTGTGCTGTCGTTAGCCGGACGGTAATCAATTCCTTTATATAAGCTCTCTACATTAAAATACTGAAGGTTAGATAATTGCTGAATGCTTCTTAAAATAAAACTTCTGCTGAAATAATTTCCCGGGATAGTATATAGTTCGCGTCTAATTACTTTGTCTTTTGTTTTGTTATTTCCAACAATATCTACTTTACCGATTTTAAATCGGTTGTTTTCGTTAACCCGGATTATAATATCAAGTGAATCTGCGCCGACTTTTACTTCTTTAGCATCGAGATTAAATCCAAGGTAACCGTTATCCTGGTAAAGTGAAGAAACATCGGATTGTTTTTCGTTATAGTTAAGATTCAGATTGAATTTCTCAAAATCGAATACATCACCTTTTCTAAAATCTAACCTTTCGGTAAGGATTTCATCTTTCCAAACTGTATTACCTTCCCAAATTATATTGCGAACTTTGTATTGAACACCTTCATATACATCAATTTCGAGATCCAGATATTGCTTATCATCTGATAGATAAAAAGTATCTCTTAAAACAGCAAAGTCTCTATAACCGTTTTTGCGATAAAATTTTGTTAGTAACACTTTGTCTTTTTCAAAATCGGCTCTTTTAAAATTTGGAAACGACCAGAATTTCCACCACCTTTTTTCTTTTGTATTATCGAACTCACTTTTTAAGTCATCGTCTTCAAATGCAGTGTTCCCGTTGAATTTGATGCTTCTTATTATAACTTCGTCGCCCTCTGTAACATTGAACATAACAAGAGTTCTGTCTTTAATTCTCTCTATTGAGTTAATTGCGGTTGCTTTTTTAAGGTCGTATGTAGTTTCGTATTCCTGACTAAAGTTTTTGTTATTGCGCCAAGTAACAATAATTTCATCATCGGTTGTATCTGCTCTAAAA
>JAGXSM010000133.1 GCA_018333725.1 Melioribacter sp.
ATAGAAAAATTCAAATTCGAAACCGGTATAGAATCTGTAACCGACATTGATTTTACATTGGATACAAACTTAAAATGGAAAAGCAAATTCCGTCTCTTTTCCCGATTCGAAAGTCTTGATGTGTGGGATATTTTGTGGGATAATACAATTACCGGCAAAATAAACACATGGCTAAGCGTTAATTTCTCTTATATTCTATTGTACGAGAAAGCTCAATCGCTCAAGACACAAATGAAGGAAGGTTTGCAGGTTGGAATTACTTATCAACTTATATAATTATCGTAAATGAAAAATTAACTGAAACAAAAACTCAAAACATTATAGAATAATGACAATATACGAAATACAGGAAGAGATAATAAAAGAGTTTGAACAATACACGGATTGGGAAGATCGTTATAAACGAATAATTGAATATGGTAAACAACTTCCACCACTAAATGAAAACTTAAAAACAGAAAAGAACAAACTTAGCGGGTGTCAATCCCAGGTTTGGATTAATGCAAAACTTTCTGATGGCAAAATTATATTCGAAGCAGATAGTGATGCTTCCATTGTAAAAGGATTAATTGCTTTGCTTATTAAGGTTTATTCGAACCGGTCGCCCGTTGAAATTCTTTCTAATCCGCCCGATTATTTTAGAAGAATCGGGATTGATAGCCATCTTTCGCCAACCCGGAAAAACGGTCTGGCCGCTATGATGAAACAGATTCAATTGTATGCTGTTGCATTTAAGGCATTGCTAAACAAAAACACAACTCAGTAAACTATTTTGTTTGTGCACCTTTACAGATAAAAAATCGTGGTTTGATTTAATAAATTTATCAACTGTGAGCAGAGGTATTAGATGGACGAAAACAAAACTGTTCTTGATGATAAAATTGATTCCGTAAAGAAGAAAATCAGTTTCAGACAGATCTTCAATATTCTGATTATAATAATAATGTTGATTTTCGCGCTTCAAAATCTCGAAAGTATCCGCGTATCGCTATTGTTCTTTTCGTTTGAAATGCCATTGTTTGTTCTGATTATCGCAGTATTTGCAATAGGATTTTTTACAAATAAGCTAACTAAGAAATCATGAAACAAATATTATTTATTCTCTTCGCCCTGTTATTTTTATCCGGGTGTGGGCTGAAAGAGAAATTAGAAAACAAACCTCAAGAGCCCGCAATAGATTCACAAACAGATGCCGGACAGGATAACTCATCAACATCGCTGGATTGGGCTGGAACATACAAAGGTATATTGCCGTGTGCCGACTGCGAAGGAATTGAAACGGTTATTACTATCAAAGACGATATGACTTACACTATCAAAACAAAATATCTTGGTAAAGACGAAATGGTTTACGAGCAAAAAGGGGATTTCCTCTGGAACGAAGAAGGCAATACCATAATTCTAAACGAAAAGAATAGAACACCTCGTCAATTTCTCGTAGGCGAAAATTATCTGCTTCAGCTTGATTTGAAAGGGAATAAAATTACCGGCGAGCTTGCTGAAAAATATTTTCTACATAAAGCGGTTAAGTAAGATTAGATTTACACGGTCTTAATAATTTTTGTAAACTATTCAGTAATAAAAGATTTTAACCACTTTAATGCTTCGTGAAGATCTGTAAACGCTTTTAGACGAAAACCCCGGTTACTAAAAACAGATTCCTCAGCAACAGCTGCTTCACGATTTTCTTTAGAATCTATAAGAGCTATTTTATACTGGCGGAATTCAACCGGAAAAGAATCTGCTTTTTGAACCGATTCCACAATTGATCTTTTTCCTTTTACTCCCGTATAATCAATAACTACTTTCTTACTATTCGATTTTTGAAGTTCTTTAATTAACAATTCGTTTATATCATCAACATCATATAGCGTTCTTGCCCCGCTAAGTTTAAGAACAAGAATGTTTTCTAAAATTTCTATTGATGGTTTAATGCCCATTTTTATAACCCCTCTGATAAGTTTTATTAATTAACATGTTTGGAAGAAGCAAGCATGTTTAATTTGTTTCTCGAAACAAGTTCTTTGAGAATTAAAAACATCAGCCGCTTCTCCTCCTGTTTATTTATCTTAAGCTCATAGAACATTTTAACCAGGAGTTCATCGCTCAGATTGATGATTTTTAAATATTGCATTTCTAGATTTTCCTTTTCATTTTCTCTTTCCATCGCGCACATCCTGTTAAAATACTTTTACAAGCGTCATTCTTTTGGTAACAGCTTTATATACAATTACTTTTTTATTAAGCGGATGATGTTCTTCTATAGTATGTTCATCAAAATCGTTGTTTGTTTCTATTTCGCTATACAGTTCATTTTCTTTGTTTTCGAATTCATACGCAGAATCAGATTCTTCTTTTTGAACGGGTTCAAATTGCTGCCATAAATTACCCGGTTTTATATTGTTAAGAACCGATGGAACAATAAATGGTTTGATTGCTTCTTCAAAGTCGTTGTAAGACAAATCATTTTTCTGGTTTGAAAAGACTTTTATAAATCCCGTTAATATTATTAAGGATATTATTATAATTATTGTTTCCACTTTTATTCCCTTTTCAAAATTCACATATGAAATATCCGGGTATGGCAACAAATGCTGTATAGCAGTATAAATGAATTGAGTGTAGCGGAATTGTAACTGCGTGTCACAGTTTATGTGACACACAGTTTTATGTTTTACTTAGATTTAAGGACTTTTACTTTGAAGGCAGCGGTTGTCTTACTGCAAGAAGTATTTTTATTATCCCGAACTGTCAAGAGAACATTATACTCCCCTTCTTTTTTATATTTATGAATCACAACCGGGCGGTTCGATATTGTACCGTTGCCAAGATTCCACTCGTAAGAAAGAAAATCTCCGTCTTCATCCTTAACGTTTGCTTCAAGTCTAATTTCATCATTTGCCCCGCCTATGTAAACGGTCTTATCGCTAATTGTTTCGATAACGGGCTGAGTGTTAACAACAACTACGGTGGAGTCTCTATCAAAAATAAAATTTGAGTTGTTCGATATTTCAAGGTAGTAGACGTGCTTTCCACTTTTATTAACTCTGCCGGTATATTCCTTGCCGCTTGTTACTTCGCTTCCGGAATCCGAATACCACCTATACCGAATGGATTGATCGTTAGCCGGATTTTCGATAGCAGGTTTTAATGTGAATGTTTCACCTATACAGACTTCAGAAGTATTAGGCAACTTAATTGATGGATAATCTAAAACCGTAATATATTTTGTTAATTCATCTGAAGAGCTTCCGGGTTGGCCGTTATCTTTTACAAGAAGACGTATTCTATAAATCCCGGGTTTATCAATTTTGTGCTTAAGGGATTTTTCGTCTGAAATTTTTTGGTCGTTCAAAAACCATTCGTAAGAAGTGATGGTGCCGTCGGGATCAAAACTCTTAGAAGCATCCAGAATAAATTCGAAATTTTTGTAAACCTGTTCCGGTAAATTAAAAACCGCTTTAGGTTCTGCATTAATCAGTACATAAGTTGTGTCGTAATCAAAATTATTTTCTGCTTTCGAATTATCCTCGACTTTTAATATCACTCTATACTTTCCGCTCTTAGAATAAGCGTAATTAATTATTACTCCTTCCTTGGTAGAACCATCGCCCAGATCCCAATAATAATTTGTTATCATTCCGTCGTAATCCACTGATTGGGTGCCGAAGAGCTCGATTGTCTGATTAACCGAAGCATTCTTTGGTGCGCTTGCGGTTGCTATGGGTCTGGAATTAACAATAATCTGTTTTGATGCCGATGCAGTTGAACATTCTCCTTTTGAATCGGTTAGAATTATTAATGTTACTTTGTAGTTCCCGTATTTATTATAAGTATGATTAACAATTTTTCCTTCGGCAGAATTACCATCGCCGAAATTCCATTCATACTTGAATATTTTCCCGGAAGAGGTTTTGCTTTCGGATGCATCGAAAGTAATTGGCTTTTTTTCCGGCACCAGCGTGCTTGAATTAAAAAGGGCAACCGGTGCATCAACAACCGTAACAATCATTTCGTCTTTATCGGTATTATCGCAATCACCAATCAGATCGCCAGTTCAAGTATAAATAGTTCCTCTTTGGAATCATTTCTTACCGCAAGCTCTTTCCTGGAAATATCTTCCTGAAATTGCGAAATTGTTTCTGAAATTATTAAATCAACGGAAATCAATTCCGGCTTAGTGTTCAGCTTTCCCTGTTCAATTGCGTTTACATCAAGCAGATTTTTTACTATAGAGAACATTCTCTGGGAGGCTTTAATAATTTCATCCAGAAAGTCTTCTCGCTGTTCATCCTTCAATTCTTTATCGGTTTTGATTATTTCGGCAAATGCGCTGACTGCTGTTAGCGGATTTTTCAAATCGTGAGTCGCAATTCCAAGAAATTCATTTTTCTCTTCGTTCAATTCAAGAACACGATGATATGCTTTTTTTAATTCCTTGTTAGATTCATTTAATTCATTCGTTCGTTCTTCAACTTTTTGTTCAAGGTTTTTGCTATAATCTTCAAGCTGCTTTTTCTGGTTTTCTATTTCGGAAAAATTCTTTTTAAGCTGAGTGCCCATCTGTCCAAGCGACTCATTCAGCATGCCGATCGAATCATTTGCTTTATAATCAACGCGCGCATCAAAATTACCCCGGGAAATCATTTTAGAAACAGCGGCCATGCTAATTATAGGCTTACTTAAATGTTTAGAAAACAACAGCGCAATAATTATTGCCAGAACAATACTTATTGCTGCAAAGAGTCCGTAGAACAAATATGCTTCGTTAACTGCAGAGTAAGCGGCTTCTTCCTTAATACTTGCAACTACAACCCAATCAACTTCCTGGGTTCGAGAAAAACACGAAACAAATCCCCCTTGTGTACCAGCATAATTATTTACAAAAGTTACGCTGCTCTTACTTTTGAGTAATGACTTTCCATCATTTATTATGTCGGTTGGAATTTCAAACAAAAACTGGCTTGAAAGAAATTTTGCCCCTGTTGTATCGCTTACAAAAACATTACCGATTTTATTTAATATATTCGATTCGGTTTCAATTACGATGTCTGATAAACTAAACAAGGCGGTAAGATAACCGCCCGGAAATCTGGCTTCGCTTAGTTTAATTACTATTGCAACCAGCCACTCCCGTAATTCTTTTTCGTAAAATGGTTGAAATATTTTTATGTCTTTAACCTCGTCAAATTTAGTCTGGTTAAAGACTTCGTTTTTAATACTCTGCGGTATCAGTTTTTTTTCTTTGTTCACAAATATTATATAATCTTTTTGTGAGTTAATTACCTCTACTATCTTATCATTTTCTTTTATGGATATGTTGAGGAGAATAAGGTTATCTATCTTTTCGACACTCGAAACCAGAAGAGCAACTTTTTCTTTCGATCCGAGTTCAGGATTTTCCACAATGTTTTTGGAAAGCTGAAGTATTTCAAGATTTTTTTTTAGTTTAGAATCGATGCTGCTTGCGATTGAGTTTGAGGAATAAATAAGCTGTCCGTTTATGTTGCTTTTCAATTCGTCTCTTATAATGCCCACAACACCATAGCTTATCAATAGTGCCGGAATAACCGCCATTAACAGCATTAACAGAACCAGCTTAATTTGCCATGGAATTCTATTGATAAGATTATTCATAAAAATTATTTAATATTTAATGTGGTTTGGTTTATTTTTTGTTAATTTTACGGCGAAGCAACACTTACAAAATACGATTTTTTATGACTAAAATAATCATTGCCGATGATCACGCAGTACTTCGTGCCGGATTGATTCAGATAATTTCCAAAGAAGCGGATTTGAAAGTTGTTGCCGAAGTTCAAAGCGGCGAAGAACTGCTGGCAAAAATAAATGAAACTGAATTTGATTTGATTGTTCTTGATATTGGACTTCCTGGCAGAAGCGGAATTGATACGATTAAAGAGATACGAAAGTTCTTCCCAAATGTTCCAATACTTATTTTCAGCGGTTATGACGAAACCCGGTATGGAATTCGCGCAATTCAAGCCGGTGCAAACGGTTATATCTCTAAAGAGGATACAAAAGCAAATCTGATTGAAGCAATTAGAAAAATTAAAGGTGGTAAAAAATATATTACACCCAAACTCGCCGAATTGTTAGCTCTTGAGCTCGATAAGAATATTGAAAAAGCCCCTCACGAACGTCTCTCTGACCGTGAATTTGAAATAATGCGGCATATTGCGATGGGAAAACCCGTTAGCGAAATTGCAGATCTGTTGTCGTTGAGTGTTAACACGGTAAATACATATCGTGCAAGAATACTCGAGAAGATGGGTTTAAACAGCAATACTCAAATTGCATTATACGCGTTAGAAAATAAATTGCTGGATTGAATTTATATCTAATTATTTTGGGGTGAATTAAATAAACAGACCTCCGTCAGGCGTAGGGTCAAGACATGCCTTGACCCCAGCAGTTTCATTTTTATTTGGCTGATGAACGCAAGAATCCAATTAATAAATTTATCTGGGGACAGGGCATGTCCCGTCCCTACGTATGATTATGAAAAATAAAATTTTGCACAACCGTAAATCGCCCAGATTAATATCCTGGGATTATTCTAATCCATACTGGTATTTTGTAACAATCTGTACAAATAACCACATAAATTATTTTGGTGAAATAAAAAATGAAAAACTGTTTCATAACAAATTAGGTCTTTATGCAGAAGAGTGTCTTAAAAATATTCCAGCCCATTACAAAAATGTTGATGTTGATTATTGTGTAATTATGCCGAACCATATCCACGCAATAATCATTATTAATCCAGTAGGGACATGCCATGGCATGTCCGGGAAAGATGATAATCCCGGGTTGAGGCATGCCTCAACCCTACAAAATATTTCATTGGGTAATATTGTTGGATCATTTAAGTCGGCTGTTACAAAATGGGCATACCTTAATGGATATAAAAAATTCAAATGGCAAAGAAGTTTTTATGACAGGGTTATTCGAAATGAAAATGAATTGTTCCAAATAAGAAAATATATTGAACTGAATCCTTTAGCGTGGGATATAGAAAAAAATATTTCCGAAAACTTGGAATTGTGAAAAATTATAGGGACGGGGCATGCCCAGTCCTTACTTAGTTTGGATCATTGAATACAAACCTTAACGTAGAGTCGAGACATGTCTCGACCCTACAACTTAAATAGCAATCTTGAGATAATTTTTTTCTTTCTGATTTTTAACTGCTTCTGTGAGCCATAAAAATTCTTCTAAAAAATTATCCATGTGTTTTGCATATCTGTCATCAACAAGAACACTATTGCTGAATAAATTTTGTACTTCCGGCGTGGTTAAATATTTAGGCAACGGGAATGCGCCGAGCGCGAGAATTAATTTTTGCAAATCCATAACAGCGCGGATTCCGCCCATCCTTCCGGTTGATACGGATACAACTCCTATTACTTTCTTTGAAAACTCACCATAGAAATAATCAATTGTATTTTTAAGTGCGCCGCTAAAACTACCATTATATTCTGGTGATACAATTATAATTCCATCGCTTGCAGCAACTGTTTCACTGAAATATTTCATAGTCTCATTAGCCGATGGATTCTTTTTGTATGTGTAATCCAGGTTTGGAAAGTTCGCCTCTTTAACATCAAGTAATGTTACGGATAGATTTTCCACTTTGCTTAACCGACTTATAATTTCCAATGCAACCTGGTGCGAGGTTCTTTGTGGCCTCGGACTCCCCGATACAACAACAATATTCATATTACCCCTTTTAATAAACTCTTTATAAAATTAATTTCATCCTGATTAATTGTATGCGCCATTCCATTATAAATTTTTTTGGTTACGTTAGCATTCATTTCTATAAGAACTTTTTCTGTTTCATCAACTCGTTCAATTGGAATATGGGGATCGACATCGCTGCAGCCGAGAAATATTTCGCTACCATTAAAACTTCCTTTGTAATTTCTTGGCGCACCCGGCGGACCGATCAATCCTCCGCTCAAACCGAAGATTCCGCCAAAGTTAGCCGGATTTCTTGCTGCATATTCAAGACTCAGACAAGCGCCTTGCGAAAATCCGAGGAGAAAAATCTTATCCATCGAAAAACCTTTGGTCAGCAGATCATTAATTATTGTATCAATCAATGATAGTCCGGAAGTAATTCCCGGTTCGTTCATTTCAATTGGATTTAAAAAACTGTAAGGATACCAAGTATTTCCGCTTGCTTGCGGTGCAAGGTATGCAAGTCCATCAACATTAAATTCTTGAGCAAGAGTTAAAATGCTTTCCGCCGTTGCGCCGCGTCCATGAATCATTATCATTGCAGCATCGGCGGTTTCAATTTTTTTCCCTTTATAAAGAACCGGCTGACCCCGGTGCTGTCCGTTTATTTTATTATTTTTATTCATCTATCGTAATAAAAATTGATCTTCTTAGTTTTCCATCAATACTTTTTGTTTTGTGACCGCGTCCGTTAATATCTTCAACAAGCAGAATGTCTCCGGCTTTGAAATTTCGTTTTTCACCAAGCCCGTTTTCAATTTCTATTTCTCCATCAAGCAGAACAATAAATTGTTTCTGGGGTGCTGGATGAAAATCATAATTATAATCACCACCGGTTTCTCTAAACATCAGCTCTTTAACCCTGATTTTATTTGATAATCGTCCTATCTCGCCGTTATCGAACAATTCATAATCAATAATCTCAAAATGAGTTTCGTTATCGGTGCCGGTATATAAACGTGTAACTTTCATAATTAATTCTGCTTTACAAATGATTTTGTTTTTAACGGAATTAAAATCTGCTCAATTAGTTTTCTCTTTGGTTCGTGCCACGGTGGAAGTTTTAATTCCATCCCAAGAGATTCAAAGTTTTCGTCAACCATAAAGCCCGGGCCATCAGTTGCAATTTCATATAGTATTCCACCCGGCTCGCGAAAATAAATTGAATGAAAATAATTTCTATCAACCATCTCTGTTGGGTACGCGCCGAATTCAATTACTTTATTTCTCCAATTATTCTGTTCTTCGTCATCAGCAGTTCTCCACGCAATATGATGAACTGTTCCTGCGCCGCTGATTCCACGCTCGGTGTTTCCATCTTCAAAGATATCAACAAATGCTTCGCTCGATTCTTCGCCGAAAGAATACCGTTTAATCTTTCCTTCTGTTCCGTTCAGTTTTGCGCCCATAACATTTACTAAAAGATTTTCGGATTCAGCCGCGCGTTTAAGATAATAGTTTACACCGAAGAATTTTCTTATCGAATGTTCTGCGGGAACATCTCCGTTTTTCCAGCCCATTATATTATCTGCGGTTGGGTCTGCAACAATTTCTATCTTCATTCCATCGGGGTCTAACAAACTTATATATTCGTAGCCAAATTTTTTTGCCGGACCGTCAAAATCGACAGCACGTGAAGCCAATCTATTTACCCAGTAATTAATTGATTTTGAAGGAACACTAAAATAAACAGTAGAAATTTCACCTGTTCCGCGTTTTCCCCTTCTTGCATCCGGAAACGGGAAGAAGGTAAGAACTGTACCGGGAGTACCGACTTCATCAGCATAATAAAGATGATAAACGTCCGGTGCATCAAAGTTGACAGTCTTTTTAATAAACCTCATGCCGAGCAGATCCGAATAAAAATCGTAATTCGCCTGTGGATCGCTTGCCATTACTGTTATATGATGAATTCCGTTTATTCTCTTTTCCATTTTAATTTTCCTTTCTACCCGCGAATTTTATCGAGCAGTTCATTTAACATTTTTGCTTCGCTTGATTTTATGTTAGCAAACAAATTCTCAAACTTATCCTCTAAATCATCCATCTTTTTAAGAAGCTCAATTCCACTGTCTGTTATTTTTACTTCAACTTTTCTTCTGTCTTCGGGACAAATTTCTCTTTCAACCAGACCTTTGTTTTTGAGACGCTCAACGAGTCTTGAGGCGTCGGACATTTTATCAAGCATTCTATCTTTAAGCAGATTTATTGATGCCGGATTTGGATGCTGTCCTCTTAGGATTCGCAGAATGTTATACTGCGCACCGGTAATATCAAAGCTCTTAAAAAACTCTGCTTGATGATTCGACAACCAGCCGTGAGTATAAATTAAATTCACGGCCAGTTTGTGATAATCGTTTTTAAATTTTTTCTGTTTGATTTCGTCTTCGAGTTTCATTTATGATTTTTTAACTAATTGAAGATCAATAATTAATTCTACTTCGCGCCCAACAACAAGAGCACCTGTTTCAATTGCAGTATTCCATTTCAAATTATAATCAAAACGGTTGATTTCGCCTGTAACTTTAAATCCTGCTTTTGTATTTCCCCATGGATCTTTTACCATGCCGTTGTATCTAACATCAAGTTCAACTTGTTTGGTTACATCGCGAATTGTAAGATCACCAACAAGTTTGAATTTGTTATCACTAACTTTTCTCATCGACTTGCCTTTAAAAGTCATTTTGGGAAATTTTTCTGCGTTGAAGAAATCGTCCGAACGTAAATGTTTATCGCGTCCTTCGTTATCTGTAAAGATGCTTGCTGTATTAACTGTGAATTCAATATTTGCTGTTGAAAAGTCGTCGCCGTTAGTTGTTACTTTTGCCTCATAATCCTTAAAAAATCCGTCGACATCGGTAATAACAAGATGTGATACGCTGAAACCGATTTTAGAATGGGATTTATCAACGGACCAGTTTGTCTGGGCTGATAAAGATGCTGCCGAAAAAACAAGAATGGCAAGGAAAAGATTTATTTTACGCATTGTATTGCTCCTTTTGTTTGTGAGTGATTATACTAATAATCTTTATTTGTGTTATAACGTATAATGTTGTAACGCATATTTTGAGGGGAAAGTTCCGCTATGAAGATTTTTTACTAAAATGTCGATCTAACCGCTATTATAAAGGGTTTTGGGAAAGTAGTTTTCTGGCGCTGGCTAAGTGACGGTACAACTCTATGTGTAAAAGCGGATTAGAATACGACCTCGAAAAATAAATTCCTGTCTTATACAAATCTCTTCAACTTGTCAATATCTTTATGCTTGCCTAAAAGAATTAACGCAGTATCCGGAGAAAATTTATAAGACGATTCCGGTACAATAATCATTTCGTCCTGAAGAATATTTTTTATTGCAATTATAGTCACGTTATATTTTTGTCTTAGGTTAAGTTCTTTAATTGTTTTTCCAACAAATCCGTCCGGCAGAGCAATTTCTACTATGCTGTATTCTGGAGCCAGCGGTATTTGATCGATAAGAGCTGGTATGGAAAGTCTTCTTGCAAGCCGTAACGCAGATTCTTTTTCCGGATAAATTATTTCTGTAGCCCCAACAGAGATGTAAACTTCTCCTCTCACCTCATTCATTGATTTCACAATTATATGCTTAAGACCGATTGTTTTAAGATGAACAATTGCAAGTATTGTCGCTTCCATGTAGTTTTCGCCGAGACCGAGAATAGCGATATCAAAGTTCCTGTCCACAAACTCATCAATTACTTTCTGATCCATTGCGTTAGCCGCAACCGCTTCTGTAACGTAATTTTTAATCTCTTCAACTATATTCTTATCCGAATCGATCGCTAAAACCTGATGACCCTGTTTTGCAAGTTCAACAGCTACATTAAACCCGAATGTTCCAAGACCGATTACAACAAATTGTTTCATTTCTTCCTCCTAACCTGTCATAACATTTCCTTGCGGAAATGAGTACTTAACTGTTTTTATTTTGCCTACCAAAGAATATCCTATTGCCAGAGTACCAACGCGTCCAACAATCATTGTTAATATTAGTAGTAATTTACCGGGTGTTGTTAGCGATGGAGTTATTCCCATAGAAAGCCCAACCGTACCTAAAGCCGAAGCGGTTTCAAAAGCTATGTGTAGAAGTGAAAATCCTTCTGTAAGTAAAAGTAAAGCAACGACAATAATCAAATAAAAAAACGAAATAAAAGTTATAGCCAGCGCTTTGTTGACTGTAGATTCTCCGATAGTATGTTTGAATACGCTAACTTCCTCTCTATTAATAATTACTTTTTTCAAGAAGAGAATTACAATGCCGAATGTTGATGTTTTAATTCCTCCACCAGTACCTCCCGGTGATGCACCAATAAACATTAAGACAATAATTAAAAATAAACTGAAAGATTTCATACTTCCTATGTCAATAGAATTAAAGCCTGTTGTTGACGATGCGGATATGGTTTGAAATGATGCGTTTAATATTCTATGCAATATTGAAAAGTTAACACTGTTAGCTGATTCGGAAAAGAATAAAATAACCGTTCCAAAAAACATCAACACGAATGTGACCGACAGAACCAATTTGCTATGATTGGTTAACCTGATCGGTTTGATTCCCTTAGCACGGTTTATAACAAACTTGAACAGATCATACAAAACAAAAAATCCTATTCCGCCGGCAATTGTTATAAACGCAACTATTCCGTGTGCTAAAAGATTTTGAGAATATGATGTAAAGCTATCCGAATACAATGAAAATCCTGCTGTACAAAAAGCAGAGATTGAATGAAAAATCCCCGAGTAAGCTGCATCAAATATGGTCCCCCTATCAAGAAATACTATTGTTAATACTACTGCGCCAATGAATTCGAATGCTAAAGTGAAGAGCACAACGGCTTTAACAAATTTTTTAATTTCCAAATCTCCCGGACGGGCAATCGACTCATTAAACACCTGCTTGCCATTAAGCGAGAACCTGAATCCGGCGGCTATTGCAATCAGCGCAATAAAGATCATATACCCAAGACCGCCTATCTGAATCAACACTAGAATTACAAGCTGCCCGAACGTTGAATAGTATTTTCCCGTATCTAATACAGCAAGCCCCGTCGTGCTAATTGCTGAAGCTGCGGTGAACAGTGCGTCCACAAATGATGTGCTTGTGTTCTGCGATGAGGAAACTGGAAAAGTTAATACAAAAGCTCCGGTAACCGTTAAAACCAAATATCCTATTAACAAAAATTGAACAGGAGTAATCTTTTTCTTCATAATAATTGATCAATTACATTTTTAATAAAAAGTACGGATACTAAAATGGATTTTGATAAATGAATAGCAAATAATCTTGTAATTCTTTACAAAATCTTTATGCCGCTAAAATTATTTTTATGTTTTGCTTACATACTTAATCAAAGTTTATAAATATTTTTCGTGTAAGATAAACAAATTTTACAGCACTTTAATAATCTGTTGATTAGATTTGATTTGTTACGGGCTGATTATTATGTCGATTTAATCTTTGCAGAAAGAGAGCGTGACATGGAAACTCTTAATAAAAAAAACGAATCGGGTGAATTAAATATTGAAACCGCTACGAAGAATTTCAAGTTGTATATTAGAAAGATCTGGAACGCTTCTATAACAAAATATTTCCTTGCAGCCTTGATCATTTTAATTTCCGGACTATTTCTTTATTTAATTCACCTTCACATTGGTTATCAATCGGTTTCGCTTGTATTCCTCTTTATAATATCGCTTTTGCCATTATTGAATTTTAAGCCGGGTCCAATTTTTCTTGCTGCAGTAATGAGTGCGCTCGTCTGGAACTTCTTCTTCATTCCGCCATATTACACTTTTCGTATCGGCAAAGTTGAAGATACAATGATGTTCTTAATGTATTTTGTAATTGCGACTGTTTCAGGTTTGCTCATCTCGCGTATACACACACAAAGATCTTTAATAAACCAGCGGGAGCGAAGAACATCAGCTCTCTATAATTTAACCAGGGATCTTTCTTCATCCAAGTCTCTGGATGAGGTAACCGCGTGTGCACTCGAACACTTAAAATCAACATTTCATGCCGAAGTAGTTTTCATATATGCGGACAACGATAAAAGCCTGAAGCACATGGCTCACCCATCAAGCACAATTAGTATCGATGATGCCGAGAGGAATATTGCTCAAATTGCTCTTCTTAGCTCAGAAAAAGTTGGAAAATTTACACATAATGTTTCATCAATATCACCATTTACTTATTTCCCATTATATACCAAAAGTAGAAAGTACGGAGTTGCCGGCTTACTTTTTCCGGAAGGTTACACAATGGATTCTGAGGTTGAATCATTACTCGATACTTTTATAGTTCTTATAACCGCCGCAGTAGAGCGCGAGTACTTAACGGAGTTAGCAAAAAATAATTTGATGATTGCTGAATCGGAAAAATTATACAAAACATTGTTCGATTCAATCTCCCACGAACTGAAGACTCCCATTACAACAATAATCGGCGCAATCAGTTCATTAAAGGACGAAAGAATAAACGGCAACAGAAATATAATTTTACAATTGATAGATGAAGCCGGAATTGCTTCGGAAAGATTGAAACGTCTGGTAGAAAATTTATTAGATATAACGCGTCTTGAAAGGGGAAATTTAAAACTCAAGAAAGAGTGGCATTCAATTTCAGATTTATTAAATTCATCCATAAGCAGAGTTGAAACCGAAAACCGAAAAAGTAAAATTAATTGTGATGTAAATGATGATTTAGGAATGCTCTACTTCGATTATCCGCTTCTTGAACAAGCAATTATAAATATTCTTCACAATTCAATTGAATACACTTCGCCGGAATGCCAAATTGATGTCGCGGCAAAAAGAAAATCCGATTCAATAATTATTACTATTTCTGACAACGGGAATGGCTTTCCTGAACACGAAATTAAAAACCTGTTTACAAAATTTTACAGGATACCCGGAACCAAAGCCGGAGGAACCGGGCTTGGACTTTCTATTGCAAAAGGATTCATAGAAGCTCATGGCGGTTCAATTAAAGCGCAGAACCGTCCGGGTGGTGGTGCAGAATTTATTATTTTGCTTCCAATAAATTTATAAATGATATGACCGCACAAAACAAAATCGTTGTAATTGACGACGAATCGCAAATAAGAAAAATATTATCGATTACTCTTGGTGCTGAAGGTTTCAAAGTAATAGAAGCATCAAAAGGTAAAGAAGGAATTGTCTCGGTTGCGAATAATCATCCGCAGATTGTAATCCTGGATCTTGGATTACCCGATGAAGACGGACTTACTGTGCTTAAAGAAATACGAACCTGGTCTAATGTTCCAATAATAATTCTTTCCGTCAGAAATTCGGAAGATGATATTGTAAAAGCTCTTGATCTTGGAGCAGATGATTATGTTACAAAACCGTTTAACACAGCGGAGCTTATCGCCAGAATAAGAGCAAACATTAGAAGAACACAACAGCCGGATAATCAATCTGTTATTGTAAACGGAGATCTGAAAATAGATATTTCGAAAAGACTGGTTTATAAAAATAACGAGGAGTTAAAAGTAACCAGCACCGAATACATGTTGTTCTATTTGTTCTTTAGAAATATTGATAAGGTCTTAACACATAATTTCCTTCTGAAGGAAATATGGGGACCCGTTCACACAGAAGATTCTCAATACTTAAGAGTTTTTATTGGTCAGATCAGAAAAAAAATTGAGGACGACCCGGCACATCCACAATATATAATAACAGATTCGGGTGTTGGTTATAGAATGAAGTTACTGAGCAATTAACGGCATCATCTATGCTGCTTTATCAATCCCACATCGTGGCATTGGTTGCATTCAAACTGAAGTGTTACGTGTTCAATACCAAACTGATCATGGAGAAGTGTTTCGATTTTCTGTCTTAACCGGTCGCTTTCACTTATTTTCATATCACTTACATTTACATGGGCTTCAAGATGAATGTCCCCGTCACCTACCATCCAAAGGTGAATGTGGTGGATATCTTCAACTTCTCCAAACTTTTCAACTTCTTTTTGAATTTCTTCAATTGGTATGTTTGTGGGCGCACCCTCCATTAAAACATGAATCGCTTCCTGGAGAATTACATAACTCTCTTTTATAATGTAAACGCCAATTAGAATTGTAAGAAGCGGATCGATCCAGTTGATATTCCAGAGGGCAATCGCAATTCCACCTATTATTACTGCAACAGATGATACAGTATCCCCGAGCAAATGAAGATATGCCGAACGTATGTTAATACTTTCTTTAGAGTCCTTTCTTAGCAGAAGCACGGCAATAAGATTGGCAAGCAATCCGATTGATGCAACGATGCTCATAATTCCCGGTTTAATTTCCCCCGGTTCAAAAAAGCGGATAGCCGCTTCGTAAAAAAGATAGAGGCAAATTACAATCATTGTAGCGGAGTTAAGAAGAGCGGCTAAAATTTCTGCGCGTTTTAATCCGAATGTGTGTTTGTATGAATTTTGACGTGACCTTAATTTAATAGCGATGTAGCTTACAACAATTGATATTGCGTCGCTGAAATTATGAAGTGCATCCGAGATAAGCGCAAGACTGCCGGAAATTATTCCTCCGATAATTTGAGCAATCGAAATAATAAAATTAAGGACGATTGTAAAAAGGAGCCGTCCCTTAGCCGATTCTATATTAAAAGTATGATTATGTGAATGATTGTGCGACAAATAATTTTTCGATCGATTATTTATTAAATTAATGTTGTCTTTTACAAAAATGTGAATGATAAGAATGAAAAACAAATTTTATACTGAGTGGGATTTAGAAAGGATTAAAGAGAGCCGGCGGGAAAACGATTACCGTTCCCCGTTTCAGATTGACCGGGATAGAATTATTCACTCATCTGAATTCAGGCGGCTCCAGGGTAAAACACAGGTTTTCTTACCGGGCGAGTATGATTTTTACAGAACACGGCTTACTCATTCAATAGAAGTTGCACAAATCGGAAGATCAATTTGTAATTATCTTCTTCATTCACAAACCGATTTTCTTTCCGATGATTACTATATCGACCCGGATCTTGTTGAATCAATCTGTCTTGCGCACGATCTCGGTCACCCGCCATTTGGTCATGCCGGCGAAAGAACTATTAACAAGCTGATGGCGCCTTACGGTGGATTTGAAGGGAATGCTCAAACATTAAGATTGATTACCGAAATATTTTACCGCGGTGAAGAGAACAGAAGGGGTATGAATCCTACACGCGCTTTCCTTGACGGAATACTAAAGTATAAAGCTCTCTTTAAGAATTTCAGAAACCCGGAAAACCATTTTATCTATAACGATCAGAAAAAATATATTGAGTTCGTCTTCGGCAAAAAGAATTACGCGTCTGAATTTACATCTACAACTCAACTAAACAAATTAAGAAGCATTGAGTGCCAGATTATGGATTGGGCGGATGATACCGCTTATGCGGTTAATGATCTTGTCGATAGTATTTCCGGAGGGTTTATTACAATTGCTAAACTTGTTCAATGGCAAAAGGAAAATTCACTATCCGATTTTCAGCATAAGATAGTTGATGAAATGATTGAGTGGATGAAGTCCGGCAAATTCAAACCGAAATTTGGAATGCAGATTGGCGATTTTGTGCGTGCTTGCAGTCTAATTAAGAGAAAAACATTTTTAGATAAATTGACGAACCGTTATAAACTGGAACTCAAAATAGAGAAGAGTGTTCTTGAAAAAGCAGAGCTTTACAAAAGAATTTCTGTTGAACTTGTTTTCCGATCACCCCAGCTTCATCAGATGGAGTATAAGGGAAAATATATGATTGATATGATGTTCCGGTTGTTCGAAGAAAACTATGTAAAAACGAACGGTAAGATGAAACTGCTGACGGATTTTACAGATAAAATAATCCGGGCAGAAAAAAATAAATCGATGCGCGCACGCCTTGTGTGCGATCAGATTGCTGGAATGACCGATTCTTATGCGATGAGAACGTATAGACGATTGTTCGATCCCGATTATTCGTCAATTGCAGATCTGGTATAAATAGAACGCGGATGACACAGATTTAGCGGATTCGCACAGATAAAAAGATTAAAGGGAATTTAAGACTTTTTCTGTGTCAGCTGCATCGTCAAAGAACCCGATCAGCTTATTAATCACATCGTCAACAATTGAATCGGGACACGATGCACCGCTTGTAATTGCAATTGTAACCGGTCTTTTTTCCGGAAGATAGTTGTTTGTTACTTTCTCGGTGTGCGTATGTAAATCGAAATGATTTATTCCGGTATTAGAAATTATTTTTCCGGCTTCCGATATAAAATAAGTTGGAAATTTTTCTTCGAGCAATTCTACAAGATGTGATGTATTGGAGCTGTTATATCCGCCTACAACTATAGCTAAATCGGCATTCTCTTTCATTAATCCTATTGTTGCAGATTGATTATCGTTCGTAGCATAACACAATGTATCGCGTGTATCTGCAAAATGTTGTTTGATGTTATCCGCTCCATATTTTTTGATCATCGTTTCGCGGATAAGGTCTGCAATGGCCTGGGTTTCGCTTGCAAGCATTGTTGTCTGGTTTACAACTCCCAGCTTTGTTAAATCCTTCGCAACATCAAATCCTTCCGAATATTTCCCTTTGAAAAATTTATAGAATTCATCTGCAGGTAATTCACCAAGAATAATTTTACATAACAGTTTTGTTTCTTCAATATCTCTTACAATTACCGAAGGAGAATTCTGCGTGCTGTGCGAGAAAGTTGCACGTGTTTCTTCGTGTTTGTGTTTACCGTGAATAATAATAGTATAATTTTCTTTACCAATTGCTTCGGCGCGGTTCCATACTTTTTCTACGAATGGACAGGTCGTATTATACTTAACCGTATCAATTCCTTTTTCTTTCAAGAGGTTTTCAATTTCTATTGTAGTGCCGAATGCGGGAATTATCACAATATCATCGGATGTAATTTCATCCCAGCCAATAAATTGCTTACCGTAATTATCCATAATAAATTCTATTCCGCGGCTTTTAAGGTCTTCATTTACATGCGGGTTGTGAATCATTTCGCTAAGCAGAAAAATTCTCTTGCCGGGATTTTCATCGATTGTTTTATAGGCAATTTCAATTGCGTTCTCAACACCGTAACAGAATCCGAAGTGGCGAGCAATCAGAAAGATAAACGGACCGAAATCCAAACGAGTGGGTGTAAAATTCTTTTTACGCGGATCGTCCTTTTTACGCAGCTCTTTTATGTGCGATATAATAGAACTCTTATAATGTGCGGGGATATCAAACTTCTTCACTAAATACCTGTTATTATCGTATTAACATAAATAACACAAAACCGCCGAAAAGAATTTCACATGCTGCTCTTAATTTGTTTTTCAAGAAAATCCACCTGTGAAAAGAACGAATCCCAGTTTTTATCCGTTCTTCCAACTTCGCGGCATTTTTCAATTGTTCTAAGGGCATCAACATATTTTTTTTTTGCAAATAATATTTTTGCTTTGAAAAAATACGATACATAACCGCCGCCGTATAGAATCGCTTTATCGGCCCATTCAAGAGCTTCGTCTAAAAAGACTTCCTTTTCTGCTGCAAACTTTACACAAGCATTATAAACCGATGGGTCTTGCGGACTCTTATTAATTGCCTCTTTCATTTTAAGATATGCCTGACTCGCAAGGTCCGAAGTAACCACAAACGACACCTGGAGATTTTCCCAATTCATCGAAACAAGGCATGATGCATCTGTAACCTCTGTAAAGCAATACTGAAGCTGTTCGCAATAACGGGATTGTGCCGGTTGAACGGTGAATCTAAGATAATCATTCTCAGGTTTGTGGCTTAATCCCCATATTTTTGATTCCGTGTTCAAAATAATTGTCCACTTCTCTTCGGTGGGGATTATA
>JAGXSM010000134.1 GCA_018333725.1 Melioribacter sp.
CACCTCCGCTTGCAGAAGCGCCCGGTGTTATTACAATTAGGTTGGATCCTAAAGAAGAGATTTGATCTTCAACTTGCTTCTGGGCACCATCGCCTATTGCCACCATTACAACAACCGCAGCAACGCCAATAATAATTCCAAGAGCAGTAAGAAGACTTCTCATTCTAGACTTCATTATGCTTCGAAATGCTACTTTCAAAATATTTTTTACTTGCATAATTAATCCTCCTCTACCCGAAGAACAGAATCTTCACCTAATTTTTTAATTTCTTCTTTACCAAACAATCTGTTTTTAATAGCAAAATCTTTAATCACTTTTCCATCTCTCATTTCGATAATTCGTTTTGCAAAAAGTGCAAAATCGCGTTCGTGTGTAACCAGTATTATAGTTATTCCTTCATCATTCAATTCCTGAAAAACAGAGAAGACTTCAACTGAAGTTCTACTATCAAGGTTACCTGTTGGTTCATCGGCTAAAATTAGAGAAGGTTCGTTTACAAGAGCACGTGCTATTGCAACTCTTTGCTGCTGTCCTCCGGAAAGCTGACTTGGTATATGGTGCATTCTATCTCCCAGTCCAATACGTTCAAGTGCTTTCTTGGCTTTTTCAACAGGATCTTTAATTCCGTGTGTTCTATCATAAAGTAGAGGGAGCTCAACATTTTCTAAAGCGGTTGTTCTTGATAATAAATTGAATCCCTGAAAAACAAATCCGATTTTCTGATTTCTAATAGTTGCATATTGATTAGGTGAAAATTTACTTGTGTCCTGTCCATCTATAAAATACTCGCCTGATGTTGGTTTATCAAGACAGCCAAGCAGATTCATAAGTGTTGATTTACCCGAACCGGAGGCACCCATTATAGCAACAAATTCACCTTCCTCAATATTGATATCAACTTTTCTTAAAGCATGAACTTCTACTTCTCCAATAACATAAGTTTTGGACAATCCGGAAGTTCTGATAATATTTCGAGCCAAAGTGAACCTCCTTAAAATCCTCTTCCAAAACCTGGAGCTCTATTCTGTTGTGTTGGATTTAATGGATTTGTTGAACTTGTTTTAGTATCCGGCTCAACAATGCCCGTAATTAGTTTCATCCCTTCTTTAATGTTTCTGCTTCTAACAATTTCAGAATTTTTTCCATCGCTTATTCCAAGGAATACCATTCCCATTGAAAGTTTACCATCGTCATCAAGATACCAGACTCTTCCAAAATTTCTATTACGTCCACCTTGCTGATTGCCTCTCATAAAATTCATACCACCGCCATTTCCACTACCGGAGCCCATCTCTCCGAATCCCATACCCATTCCTCTGTTCTTTAAACTATCGGGCATATTTTTAATTTGCTCTTCCATTCTTTTGGTAAACTCTGCCATCATTTCATCCGGAGGAGTAAAACGCATTGCAATGTTTGGTAAAATAAGAACATCATCTTTTTCAGCAACATAAAAATCAACTGTGGCTGTCATTCCCGGCAATAAAAGTTTCTCTTTATTCTCGGCTCTGACAACGACAGTATAGTTTACAACGTTTTGAATAGTCTGTGGGCTTAATCGAATCTGAGAGACCTCACCTTCAAATTTTTTATCCTGGAACGATTGAACAGTGAATTGAACTCTCTGACCAATTTTTATTTGGCCGATGTCGCTTTCGTCAACATTTGCAAGAATTCTCATCGAGGATAAATCTTCAACCATTGTAAAAAGTGTAGGCGCAGATAAACTTGCTGCAACAGTTTGCCCCTGTTCAACATTACGATTTATTATTTTACCGGAGATTGGTGCGGTTATAAATGCATATTCAAGATTTGTTTTTGCTTTTTCTATTGCAAACTCGGCTGATTTTAATGAGGCGAGCGCTGTTTCTATTTGTGTTTGTGAAGTAATAAAATCCAGTTCGCTTATAAATTTCTTTTCATAAAGCCGTTTATTACGTTCGTGTTTTGCCAGTGCTTCATTATATTGTGCTTTAGTTCTTTCAAGTACGGCTTGCTGGTCTCTAACCTGGGCGGAAAGAAGTGTAGTATCTATTAATGCAAGCAGTTGACCTTTTCTTACTTCATCATTGAAATCAACATAAAGATTTGCGATTCTACCCGATACCTGAGTTCCAACTTCAACGGTTGATAATGCTTCGAGAGTTCCGGTACTTGTTATTGTATTGGTAATTTTACCTTTCTTAACCTCTACAAAATTAAATTTGCTCTCTTCAGAGTCGCCGCCACTAAACACAAGAAAAGCTGTAACAATTAGAGCAACAGCAATTATACCATAAATAAAATATTTCTTTTTCATTACACTGCCTTATATAGAATTAGTTATCAATTAAATTAATTACCGCCTGGACGCATCTGTTGTCTTCTGGCTTGCATTTCTTCCTGATACTTTTTGTATTCAGCTTTTTGTTTACCAGTAAGAATTTTTTCGATCTTCTTATTAGTTTCTTCTCTAAGCTTCATCATTTGATCTCTCATCTGTTCGCGGTCGCCGCTGCTGTTAAACATTCCTTGCATCTGTTCCGATTGCTTTGCATAAATATCTTCAACTTGTTTTGTTTGTTTATCATCAAGCTTAAGTCTTTCCTTCAACTCTTTTGCTCGTTCTTTTGGATCAAATCTTGGTTGTGCAATTACAACGGATAATGAAACTGTAAAAAGTAAAGCCAGTACAAATAATTTGCGTAACATTTTTTACTCCATTTTAAAATAATAACTGATTATTTAATTTTATTGAGCAGTAAAATTAGGGGTTGTTTCTAAATTAAACTACATTTTTTACCGATTAACTACATATAAAGACAATTAATTCAATATAGGGGTTTAATTGTCTGACGACCTTTTTTAAGATATTATATTTCAGTTTTATTTAATAAAAAACAAGAAAACAGGAAAAGAAGTGCGGTTAAAACCTGAAATTCATTAAAAGAGTTTGGAAAAACCCCTCTTTGATCAGTGTGTTATAATAATTAGGCAACAGTACGCTCTAAAAGTTTTCTGTTACTGAACCATTATATTTTATGATCCGGAATTGCAGAAACAAAGTCTTCGCGAATAGGACTGAAAGTATCTACAAGTATTCCTTCTTCAAGGCACAGGACACTATGTTCAATATCCGGCGGTACAAAAAATCCATCGTTGGTATGGAGTGCTTTTTTCTCATTATCGATTGTCACTTCAAATTTTCCACTTGCAACATACGTAGTTTGACTATGCGGATGTTTATGGAGTGCGCCTATAGCTCCCTTTTCGAAGTGAATTTGTACCATCATAATATCATTATTATAACCCATGAATTTTCTTTTTAAGCCGGGTGCCGGTTCATGCCAATCAATATTATTTGTCTCAATGAAAAATTCACTTTGATATTTCATAGACTTACTTTTTTGTTTTTGATAAAAATCAGAATTAACGTTCAACTCTTCCCGATCCGCCGCTCTTAATAAGTTTTTCTACTTCATCTATTGATACATGATTAAAATCGCCGGGAATAGTTTGCTTTAGACATGATGCGGCAACCGCAAATTCAATTGCATCTTTCGAATTACTTTTGGTAAGCAGACCGTATATCAATCCGGACGCGAATGCATCTCCGCCGCCGACTCTATCTACAATCTGAATATCATACCGTGTTGTTCGGCAAGGAGTTTTACAATCTTTATCATCAACAAGTAGTGCGCTCCATCCGTTTCTGGAAGCCGAATAACTTTCTCTTAATGTAATTGCAACTGCTTCGAATGCGAATTTTTCTTTCAATTCTTTGGCTAGTTCAAAATATCCTGTTTCATTCAGTTCAGCTTTATGAATATCTGTTCCCTTTGGTTTCATACCAAGACTTTTTTCTGCATCCTCTTCGTTGGCAATACAAACATCAACATATTCCATAAGAGGAATCATTACCGATTGAGCTTCTTTTTCCGTCCATAGTTTAGCTCTAAAATTCAAATCGCAACTAATCTTTGCCCCTTTGGACTTAGCAATTTTGCATGCATTTATTAAACATTCCTGTGCGCTTTTACCCAATGCCGGTGTTATTCCCGTAAAATGAAACCAGGCAGCACTTTCAAAGACTTTTTCCCAATCAATATCCTTGATATTAATTTGACTTATAGAGGAATTGGAACGATCATAAATCACCTTGGAAGCTCGCTGGCTAGCGCCGGTTTCTAAAAAATAAATTCCAACTTTTTCTCCG
The DNA here is from genome assembly GCA_018333725.1 of Melioribacter sp. Taxonomy (GTDB): domain Bacteria; phylum Bacteroidota; class Ignavibacteria; order Ignavibacteriales; family Melioribacteraceae; genus DSXH01. The sequence goes on from JAGXSM010000134.1 coordinate 4,197, forward strand.
CCACGGGCAACAAAATCTGTTTTTACACCGAACCTTCTCAAATGATTAATTGCTGCTTGCCCGATTTCATGTTTAGGTAATTTTGAAACAAAGTAACTATCCAAACCAAAATTTGAAAGTGATACAGCAACATTAGCTTCACCGCCACCGTATGTTACATCAAAATTTTGCGATTGAACGAAGCGTTCAAAGTTAGGAGTACTTAACCGCAACATAATTTCGCCGAATGTTACTACTTTATTCGCCATTTTTACTCTCTCTTATAGATTTCACACAATTATTTCTTGTAAAACTTTTTCATTTGATATGTAAATCTAAATGAACTTAATTACAAAACAAATTCAGTTTTATCATGCCGGAAATTATAGTTGTTAGAAGAATCTCAGTAGTGACTATTGATCAATTTATTCTAAGTCGTTTTAAAAAAAAGCCCAAAACAAATTGGGCTTTAGTGTGCATCCAGCCGGATTCGAACCGGCGACCTGCTGATTAAGAGTCAGATGCTCTACCAGCTGAGCTATGGATGCGGTGCAAAAATAAGGAAAATTGAGAACCCTACAAAACCGAGCCATTATTTACTAAAAAATAATTTGCTAACGTTCTATTTTTCGAATAAGATTTGCTAATTTTATACTGTAATAGTTAAAGCATTTCCCCTTCTTTGAACAAAAATATTAGGAAAGAAAAGTAATGATAGAGAACCTTAGAGATCCGGCGATTATATTCTTTATCATCGGGCTGCTTGCCGGAATAGTTAAATCTGATTTAAAACTACCCGAAGCTATTTACGAAATGATTAGTATATACCTTTTGCTTTCTATTGGATTGAAAGGGGGAGTGCAATTAGCTGAAACGAATCTTTCTTCTCTGATTATTCCTGCAATAGGTGCAATTTCGATCGGATTAATTATTCCTGTGATTGCTTACTTAATACTAAGAAGAGTTGGTAAATTCAGCCGTGCTGATTCAGCTGCAATTGCCGCACACTACGGTTCTGTAAGTGCAGTTACATTCGCCGTAGTGTTAATTTATTTAGATAGAATAGGCGTTAAGTACGAAGAATTTACAACCGTTTTGCTTGTATTACTTGAAATTCCCGCAATTGCAATCGGAATTTTTATTGCACGCTTAAGGGCAAGTAATACCAGGGTCTCTTATGGCAAGCTTGTTCACGAAGTTCTGTTCGGAAAAAGTATCTATCTATTATTAACCGGATTAATCGCCGGTTATATACTCGGCCCCGAAGGTGTTAAACCAGTTAAGATTGTATTTTTCGATCCATTTAAAGGAGCATTAGCTTTCTTTCTACTAGAAATGGGACTTGTAGCATCAAGAAGATTATCCGATTTGAAAAGTGCCGGTTCATTTCTAATAATGTTTGGAATAATAATGCCGTTAATTTCCGGAACACTCGGAACTATTATCGGTTATTACGCCGGACTATCAATAGGCGGAACAGCTGTTCTTGCAACATTAGCCGGAAGTGCCTCTTATATCGCAGCACCGGCGGCAATGCGTATCGCTGTACCGGAAGCTAACCCGACTTACTATTTAACTGCATCGCTTGTAATTACTTTTCCATTTAACCTAATAATTGGAATTCCGGTTTATCACTGGATGTCTGTAATGATTCATTGAGGAGATATTATGCAAAAGAAATTAGTTACTATTATAACCGAATCAATTTTGGAACAAATGATTGTAAAGGATCTAAAAAATTTAGGCGCCAAAGGATATACAATTATTGAAGCAAGAGGAAGCGGCGCACACGGTACAAGAAGTGCCGATTGGGGACAAAACCAGAATATTCAAATTGAGGTAATCTGTAACGATTTAACTGCTCAGCAAATTATAGAGCACTGTCAGAAAAATTATTATTCAAATTATGCAATGGTAATTTTCACAACAGATATTCAAGTATTACGCTCAGACAAATTTTAATCGGAGATAAAATGAAAGAGTTAAATGCAAATCAGAAATTATTATTAGTATCGGCAATTATAACAATAGCCGGCATAATACTATCCGGACCAATAGGAATATTAATTACACAGATTAAACCTCAACCAGCCTGGCAAGGGGAATATATTTTTGTTGCTAATTACCATTATGTTCAAACATTACCATATGTTTTTGGTTTTATATTGCTATTTGGATTCACGCTTTTCATTTCAACATCTTTCCGTTTAGCATCAAGCGGTCAGCAGAAAGTATTCCGGATTGCAGCAAATATTTTTACCAGTGCATATGTTGTTATGGTTGGACTCAATTATGCACTCCAGATAGCATTGGTCCCGGCACTTACATTTAAACAACCCTCCTGGGCAGCATTTCTTACGATGGCAAATCCCCGCTCTCTTGGCTGGATTTTAGAAATGTTTGGTTATGGATTCTTAGGAGCTGCAACGATACTAATAGCACCTGTGTTTAGAAAAGGAACGCGAATGAAACTGATTAGATATTTACTAACTGCAAACGGAGTTATTTGTATTCTTGGAGCAGCAGCAACTACTTTGGGTACAACATGGATAATGGAGTGGCCCGGAATTGTAAGTGTTGTTGTTTGGAATATTTTGATACTTGTTATAATGAGTCTGGTAGTAATTGAATTCTGGCAAGTAAAAGCAAACAATTAAATTCAATAACTGTTCGGCAAGTCTGCAGAATTCTTGAACTGCGAGAATTATTTCTTTTCCCTTATTAAAGGATAATTGAGCTATGGTAGAAAAATCTAAACTTTGGTACTTAGAAAATTTTAACCTCTTTAATAACCTCGATAAGAACCGGATGATGGAATTAAATAAAATTATTTCGGATCGGGAGATTAACGGCAATGAACCGATCTATTTTGCTAATGAGCCTTCCAAAACTATCTATTTCCTTAAGACCGGTCGTGTTAAAATCACAAAATACCTTGCTGATGGAAGTGAAAAAATAATAGCAATTATCAACCCGGGTGAGATATTCGGAGAGATGGCATATCTGGATGAGGGTCAACGTACGGATTACGCCGTAACCGTAGAGCCTTCGATGATTTGTGCTATAAATAAGAACGACCTTGCAGATTTTATTGAAAAGAATCCGGAACTCAACCTCAAACTCACCAAAATCCTTGGCTTAAAATTAAGAAGTTTCTCAGAGAGGATTGAGGATCTCATCTTCAAAGATGCCGATCAGCGGATTGCATCTTTTATTCTAAGATATTCTGAGAAGAACGGAAAGAAGGTCGGGGGACAAATTTTTGTTAAACCCTTTTTAAAACATCAAAATATCGGTGAACTTACAGCATGTTCAAGGCAGACTGTGAACTATTTCTTAACAGACCTCCGAAATAAAGGTATAATTAATTTTGACAGGAGTAAGCTTATCATAAATAAAATTGAAGAAATAAAAAAAATCGTTTCCTAATTGATGTCGTATAATTGACAAATCCGGTTTAATCACATTTGTATTTTTGTATTAAAAAAAGACGATGATTCTAACATTAGTTGTTTCAGATAATTGTGAAGCGTGCGATCGTGCTAAAATTGTTATCGAGGAAATTCGCAAGAAACACCCCTGTCTTATTATTGAAACTATCAACATAAATCAGTATATCAACAGAAAATTATCTATTACTCCGGCACTGCTTATCGATCATAAGCTTTTTTCTTATGGCGATATCAATCAAAATAGATTATTAAATAAAATAAATAAGGAATAAGATGCCTTTTATAAAAGTAATTGATGAAGTTAATGCCGAAGACGAATTAAAGAAAGTTTATAATGATATAATCTCCTCTCGCGGTAAACTATCAAACATAATGAAGATTCATAGCTTAAATCCCGATGCTATGGTGAAGCATATGGAACTTTATAAAGCCATAATGTTTGGCAAGTCTAATATTTCACGTGAAGTTAAAGAGATGATTGCTGTAGTTGTTTCAGTAGCAAATAAGTGTGATTATTGTATTAACCATCACGCAGAAGCACTCAATTTCTACTGGAAAGAAAATGAAAAACTAAAAGAGTTTGTTAAAGATTATAAAAGCATCAAGTTGACACCGGAGATAAATGTTCTTTTAGATTACGCTTTCAATCTAACTGCTTTGCCATACACAATTTCACAAAATGAAATAGATAATTTGAAAGCTTTTAAGTGGTCTGATGAAGACATACTTCAAGTGAATCTGATAATCAGTTACTTCAACTTCGTTAATAGAATTGCCCTAGGCTTAGGAGTTGAATTTACTGAAGATGAGGTTAAGGGATATAAATATTAAACCAATTTTAAGCAGTGCATTATGAAGATAAAAATTATAACCCAGCATTTTATCGGCTGCCCTAACTCACCAATTCTAATTCAAAGAGTTAAGGAAGCAATTAAAGATTTTAAAGATGCCGATTATCAAGAAATTCTGGTTGATACTAATGAAAAAGCAAAAGAATTAAAATTCAGAGGTTCGCCAACTTTGTTGATAAATGGCATTGACTTCGAAAATTTACCAGAGTCAGAAAATCCAAACCTTGCTTGCAGATTTTATCCGAATGGATTACCATCTGTTGCAGATATTAGAGAAAAATTAAGAGCGCTAACAAAATAGACTACTAATTCTGCAATTAATATTGTTTTGCAACTTCTAACAAAAGCTTTCCACTTATTCTTTCTTTATAGTCTGGATTTACATACTCAAATTTTATAACCCCTTTTTCATCTACCAAGAACACACTTGGTACCGGCAATATATGATGCCTTTCCCCGGATTCTGCTTCTATATCCATATTAAAACCCTTTAATTTATTCACATATTCATCTCCCACTTTAAAGGCAACTCCGAATTCTTCGCTAGCATTTGCTTTGCTGTCAGAGTATAATTCATATTTTAAATGATTCTTTTCAAGCGATCTAAAAAGTTTTTCTGGCTTATCCATACTTAATGCAATTAACTTGTACCCGAGCTTTAGCAGATCATCCTCAATTGATTGCAATTCACTCAAATGTAAATTACAGTAGGGACACCAACCTCCTCGGTAAAATATTATTATTGACTTTCTCCCATCAATTACTTTTCTAATGCTTATTTCATTTCCTTCTAGCGCATGAATTATTACATCCGGAATTTCACTCCCAATTTTTATTGGGCATACTTCTTCGGCAGAGTTTGCAACTGTATTTTTATGTTGTGCCATTATGAATCCAGAGATAATTAAATAAAGAGTTAGTAATAGAAACTTCGTTTTCATTTGTGCTCCCTTAAATTGTTTCTATATTTTAATGTTGATTTTTTTAAAGGAAAGGATTTCATAATCTCTATCCTCAAATGGTTCATTGAATTTAGTATTCACATAATTATTAATCCATTCATCCCGCTCAGCGAACAATTCATTAATCTCATTCTTAAATGCCCTGAATATATAATTAACGAATTCAACTATTCTTTCATCTTTGAATAACCCGGGCTCAATGTAGAATTTTTCAGCAAGTTTCCTTAATACATCTGCTTTTACGAATTTATCTCCGGTTACCCATCTGTTTACAGATGCCAGCCCTATTGGCTCACCCTTCTCGTTCATAGATATTAATACGAGATGAACAAGATCTCCATATTCATCCGTTGCAAATGTATGGAAGTGACCATACTCATTCTCTCTGTGTATATGATAGAAGAATTGATAACCACTGTTTTCATCTTTAATTCCGCCATCATAAGGATAATGAACATAAGGATCGTATTCATACTTTTTACCATTCATTATTTTCTTGACGAGATTAGATCCTTCTTTTTTCAACTCCAGTATTATCGCGGCAATACGCTCTTTTAATTCAACGGCAGTTTCATAAACATTAGTTATGATTGTAGTTGCTTTTATTTTGACCGAGGTTATTATCCCTATACCTAAAACAAATCCAGCTTTTAAAAATTTTCGTCTGTTCATAATTACCCTGTTTTGATAATAAGCTTGCGGAAGCTAATATATAACTTCCGCACTTAATTTATTTCTTCTTGGGAGAACAAGGATTCTCTTTTTTATCGCTCTTTTTCATTGCACAAGGATTACATGGATTGTCCTTTTTCATATCTTTTTTAACTGCACATGGGTTGCAGGGATTATTTTTTGTTTCTGTCTTTTTTACACTGCAAGGATTAAATTTATTTTCATTCTTATTAGGACCGCAAGTACCGCATAGATTATCACTGACAGCATTTTTATCGCTGGCTACAAAATTTGTCGTGATCTGAACTTCTTCATTTACTTTGCCAACAACCATATCCGGTATCTTTACTCCGTAATCAGATAACTTAATATTAAAACTTGCATTTGCAACTAATAAATTCCCTGGGGTTCTAGCCTTCGTTTTTTCACTTTCTTTAAAGTACGTAAGGGTGGCAGGTACTTCAATGTCTTTAGTTACACCATGAACACTGAATTTACCTAAAAGTGTTGCTTTAACTTTTTGTCCGTCAGTCAATGTTTTGGAAGATTGATTCTTGATTCCTGTAAGCTGAAACTCTGCATAAGGATATTTTCCAGAATTTAACCACATTTCACTTCTTAAATGTTCGTCACGAAGATCTATTCCCGTTTTGATGCTGGTAATGGCAACTTTTACCTTACCCATCGGTTTTTGGGTAATGTCTTTTGAGTTTATCATAACAGTTGCATCCAATCCGCTCACAAGCCCATTGATTTTTTCAAAAGGTGCATCCGAAACAAATTGAGCCTGATTTCGGGCATCCTTTGTATCAACTACGAATGTCTGTGCAAACACCTTAGCACCAAACAAAATAGCTAATAAAAAATATGATTTTAGTATTGTTTTCATTTTCTATTTCTCCTTTTTTATTGTTTATAATTATGCAAGAACATCTTTTGCCAATGACTGTGCTTTCGGGAAATCAATTTCCGGTTTTGCTAATCTCCCGATATAATTTGTAAATGTTTTATCAACAACAAGAGCTACAAGATCAACAAGAGCTTTTTCATCATATCCAGCTTGATAAAAAGATTGCACTAAGCCTTCATCAGCTTTTCCTCTATTAGCCACAATTGATTTTGCCAGGTTTGTAAGAATGTTCAACTTCCTATCACCATGATTCCCACTTCTAAGTTGAATTGTTTCTTCCTCACTAATTCCACTCATCTTGGCAATTGCTGTATGAGCAGAAAGACAGTAAAAACATCCATTTTCTTCAGATACAGCTAAGAATACTGCTTCTCTTTCCTTTGCGTTAAAGGAACCATTCTTCTGAGCTTCGGAAAATGTGAGGTAAGAACCAAGTGCATTTACCGAGTTTCCAATAACAGCATAAATATTCGGCAGCATTCCTATAGCTTTTTCAATACCTTCGAAAATCTGTCGGCTCTGTTCGGATGCTTGTTCTTTTGTTAATACTGACAGCTTTTTCATTATGTTACTCCTTTATTTTATTGAATATAATTGTTTTTAATTTTTGTGGTAAAAATACTTTGGCAATGACAAGACTTCTGTCAAGGATTTGACAATAAAGGTTTTAGTGTGCGTTATTATTTGCTCTCAATGGGACGATATAACCATTCTTAAATGTTTCAATTAAATACTGAAGATTAATTTTAGAGAATATGTTCGGAGGAATTCCAATATCTGCCAAATACAATTCACCTGTTAATTCCGGCAGTAATCCGGTTTTGGGTAAAGCAAGTGTCATTGTTAAATCCGGCTTTATGAAATCACAATATGTTTTTCCGGTTGTCGCATCAACCCCTGAAGGCACATCAATCGAAATCTTTATACAAAGCTTGCTTTCAGCCCACTTTATTAATTCTAATGCACTTCCTTTCAGTTCGCCAGTTAAACTATAACCAATAATTGCATCAATGATTAAATCCGGATTTTCTTTCTGCAATTCTTCTATAGATATGATTTCTGCATTTGTTGATTTCGATATATGAAGTTGGTATTTAGAAACATCTTTCAACTTTTCCGGTTCGGTTATACATACTTTAACTTGATAACCCCGATTGGCTAAATGTCTTGCAGCGCAGATTCCGCCGCTGCTATTTCCGCCTTTACCTGCTAAGACTAAAATTTCCTGCTTAAAGTCGCTCCTGATAACTTTCATTGTTAATTCTGCTAAATTTCTTCCGGCATTTTCCATCATCTGAAAAAGATTCGGTCCTGTTTCCTCAATAGCAATTCTGTCAATTTCTTTCATTTGTTCTGCAGTAACAGCCGGAACTTTAATTCCATTTTCAGTTATGAATTTCATAATGAATTTTTTGTTCGCTTTTTTGCCCCTAGTTGCCAGACAATCATAACTATAACAATGGTAGTAAACCCAATGAATGCTAGCGTGTAATCAAGTCCTAATACAAACTGGTTTTTCCATCCTTTATAAGAAGTGCCAAGCAACTCGTCGTTTTTATCAATTAATACTTGTGATTTAGTGAAGACTTCTGCACCAAAACCAATCCAAATTGAAACTGCTGCTGAAATAATAAGCAGCCCAATTAGAATAGCCTTTTTTTGTGTATTATTAAACTTTCCCATTGATGGTGATTTTATTTTATTCGACATTTTATTTCCCCTTATGCAGTTGCATTAGCTGTTAAGACTTGGGGTTTATAAAGCCCGCCCAAAATTGCACCGTATATCAGATGACCAACAAAACTTGCCATTGCAATCATTAATGAACCCGAGAATAATCCGGCAGCATAGCTTCCTCCGCTCATAATACTCATCATTGGCATTACCATAATTTGAGCAACAAGCCAGGGAATTAATCCGAATAAAGCCCCGCTTTTCAAATCGGAAACTTTATTAGTTTTTTTTAGAAAGATAGCTGCAAAATTGATCGCAAGAATTTCACCAATCATAAAATGAGCTATCCATCCAACAATTATTGAAGTCCCCATTGTGTTAGCCAGCATTTGGGGAATATCCATTTTGAAACCCATTAGCGGGGCCATAAAAGTAAAAGTTGTCATTGCTGCTGTTGCAATAAATCCGGCGCTCAATGCCGATCGAAGTGAGAACTGTCTTTTCATTTTTTATTACTCCTTATGTTAAATATGAAAATTACAACTGAAAACATACGGCGGTAGTAGAATCTCTTCTGTCAAAATTTTGACATTATTAAACAATTTCAGAATTCGCACATTTCAATCATTGGTGCCGAGCGAGGGTTTGACAAATAAAGATAGGTTACTTTTGGCTTAGAGATAAATTGATGTCAATAAAAGCGAGGTTAATATTACATTTACCCTCATTGAGAATTGTTAGAATTGCAATATGAGGTTCATGATTGAATTGCTAAGTTTTCTTCAGTATTTCAATTTAGCTTCACAGAAGTGGGGTCTAAAAGCATAACGCTAAATTGTGTAAGTAATTCGAAAAAGAATAAGTCCCTAATTTGAGATTATTTCTTCAATTAAAGTGATTATCAACAAAAAAATATTCTTAGTATTTGTCCAATATTAAAATTAATTCTCAATTCTCAATTACTTTCAATACCCCGCAGCCTGTCCGTCCTTTCTCGATTCCGAAGCACCGTAATAAACTTTATTAACCACATCATACAAAATTGCCTGGTAGCCGCCATAGTTGCCAACATCGTAGC
>JAGXSM010000135.1 GCA_018333725.1 Melioribacter sp.
TGAATTAAGTCATGGTATAGCAGCTATACTAACAGGTGGTAAAGTAGTTGAATTAAACATCGCATTAGATTTAAGCGGTATCTGCAAAATAGAGGACGGAAATTCAATCATTATTGCTTCTTCAGGTTATCTTGGTAGTCTTTTATTCGGTATGCTTTTGTTTTATTCTTCCATAAATAAAAAATTCAGTCAAATTGTTTTACCAATAATTAGCGGAATCATAATTATATTCTTAATCAATTCTTCAAAACATGAATTTCTTATTTTAATCACAACACTTGTATTAATACTATTATTAGTCATTTTTTACAAAGCACCAAAATTAATTTCGAGTATCATCTTAAAAGCATTAGGAATTATAAGCTGCATCTATGTTTTAATAGATATTAAACAGGATATATTCGATTCAACAAATTCATATTCAGATGCTTCGATGTTAGCAGAACTTACCGGAATTCATCAAGCAATTTGGGGATTAATCTGGTTGGGGTTATCAATTATTGGAATTTTATACTTATTAAAACTATCGTACAAAAGTAAATTTAACTGACTGTTTCCTTGATATCTTTTGGTTCATTTACCTTTGTTAAAATTATTAATCCAATTACAAAGAAAATACAAATAGTAAGTATTGCAATTCTCTGTTCGCCCGTTAGATAACTAACAAAACCAAATACTAAGGGACCAAGGATTGCAGAACTTTTTCCAAAAAAAGAATAGAAACCAAAAAATTCAGTCTTCTTATCAAATGGAGTAAGTCTGGACATCAAACTTCTACTGGTGGATTGAGTAGCACCCATTACACTGCCGGCTAATAATCCAACTCCATAAAAAGAATACCTTACCAAATCTGGCGCAGGTATAGAAAGCAACCCTGATATTCCCTTAACAAAAGGATTATCTTCGCTACTAGTAATAAATGCAAACACAATAGTAAATATCCAGATAAGTAAAGAAAATACTAAGGATTTCTTCTGCCCATAAGCATCTGCAAGAATTCCAAAGAGAAGTGAACCAACAATTGCAGTTGTTTGAACAATAATAAAGAAGACGATCAATTCACCCATTGAAAAATTTAGAGTAGTGCTTGCATAATTTCCGGAAAAAAATATAACAGTATTAACACCTTCAATAAAGAAAAAATAGGATAGTAAAAATAGTGCCAGGTTTTTATAATTTTTTAAATGTGTAACTGTATTTAAAACCCTGTCTAAACCGATTTTTAGATAAGATTTATCCCTTGTTACTTCTTTTCTTGTATCTTTTAGAAAGATGAAAATTGGAATTGCGAATAGTAAAAATATCAGAGCTGAAACAGGGAAAGTTTCCTTAATCATGTTCTGATTAATAAACGGGTACACAACTGCTAAAGTAGTTAGAGAACCAAGATAACCCATTGCAAATCCATAACCGCTCACTCGTCCATAATTTTTCGGTGATGTAATTTCAGGTAAGAATGAATCATAAAAAACGAGTCCGGCTTCAAAGCCAACATTTGCAATTATAAAAAGGATTAGAGCTTTAACTACGTCACCCTGATTCATAAAAAATAATAAAGCAGTACTTACAATACAGAGGAGAGTAAAAAACAAAAGAAATCTTTTTTTGCCGGCAGAATAATCTGCGATAGCACCGAGTATGGGTGAAATTATTGCCGTAATGAGCATCGAGACACTTGTTCCGATACTCCAATAAAAATCACCAATCGGTTTTCCGGATGCGATAGTATGCTTGAAATATACTGCGAATAGAAATGTTACAACTACAATTGAATATGATGTATTTGCAAAATCGAAAAGAGTCCAGACAAAAATTCTAAATCTTTCCCGATCTGCGAGCTTAATGGATTTTTTTTGCAAGGGTTTGGTCAATAAGTCCTCTTCCGGTTTTAATTAGTTTGCCGGATTTTTTTAGATCGGATAATACTGCATCAAGGATTCCATTAATGAATTTGTTACTATTGGAAGTAGAATAATCTTTTGCAATTTCTATTACTTCGTTGATAGTTACTTTAGGCGGAATGTCAGGGAAATTCATTAATTCAGAAATTCCTATTCGAAGAAGAATTCTATCGATCAATGCTATCCGGTCCATTTCCCAGTTCGATACTTTTTCTTGAATAATTAAATCGAGGTCTTTTGTATTTGCTACGACAGAATCGATTAGCTTTTTTGCAAAATCAATATCGGGAATGGAAGATAGATCGGATAAAATTCCGTTAGTTAGGCTGGTTAATCCTTCACCATTTAATTCGTATGCGTAAAGAACTTGAAGTACTTTCTCTCTTAGAATACGTCTATTTGACTTCTTTATCATCGTGTTTAAGAACCCTGGGAAATCTTACTGATAAATCTATAATGTTAACTGTTAAAAAGAAACCTTAATTAAATATTTATTAGAAAAATAATATTAAGAAATTCTGTATTAGCCCCCTAAATTTTTGTAAGTAATTAATTAACTGTATTATAAAATTTCTGTTTGCTTAGAATTTTCTGTTAAATATTTAAGATTACCTTTACAATCCTTTAATTAATGTTTCATCAACTCCCCAATTCTTCCATACGAACCTGAATGAGAGGAGAATATTTTTCTTATACCACCAACCTGGCTTAATCTTTCTTCTGCAAGAGTATTAGAAGCCAGATGAGTAGGAATCTTTTGTTCTTTAGCAATTTTAATAACTCTCTTAACAATATCATAAATTGCTTCGGCTTGTTTCATTGCCCTATCCTGACGGTATCCTTCGAGTTCATTAGCAACATTAATTAAGCCGCCGGCATTTATAACGTAATCTGGTGCATACAAAATTTCTTTTTCTATTAGCATCTTACCGTGTTTATCTTCATCCTCAAGCTGATTATTAGCACCACCGGCAATAATTTGGAATTTGAATTTAGGAATAGACTTATCATTTATTACGGCACCAAGAGCATTTGGCGAAAAGATATCGGCATCAATATCATAAATTTCATCGGGCTTAACTACATGTGCTTTAATAGTTTCAAGCACCCGCTTTACTTTATCATCAACTAAGTCAGTTATATAAATTTCGGCACCTTCGCTATAAAGATGTTCGCAAAGATAACGTGCAACCTGACCGGCACCTTGAACAGCAATTTTTCTTCCACGCAAGGAGTCGTTGCCCCATTTTTCCTGGGCACATGCTTTCATTCCAACATAAACACCGTATGCAGTAACCGGAGAAGGATCTCCGCTTCCGCCAAGAGCTTTTGAAATTCCGGTAACATATTTTGTTTCCATCCTAACATATTCCATGTCTTTAACGTCGGTTCCAACATCTTCGGCAGTAATATATCTTCCACCTAATCCATCCACAAATTTTCCGAAAGTTCTGAATAACAATTCATTTTTTTGTGAAGCGGAATCTCCAATAATAACAGCTTTACCACCGCCCAAATTTAATCCGGCAACTGAAGCTTTATACGTCATACCACGTGATAGCCGTAGAACATCATTCAACGCTTCTTCAAATGATTTATAATTCCACATTCTGGTTCCGCCTAATGCTGGTCCTAATGTAGTATCGTGAATTGCAATAATTGCCCGCAGACCCGATTCCTTATTACTACAAAGAACAACTTGTTCGTGTCCATATTTTTCCATCGCTTCGAAGTAGAGCATTCTTCTCTCCCAATATTTATAAATTAAATGGTGCTAAATAGCAAAAAACCAAAATAAAAGTAAAGCAATGCTTTCTCTGGTTCTGTAAAAAATCGTTTTTTCAAACTTTAATTTATAGTCTGTTGATATTCCTTTTGCTTCGATATTAAAAAATCTGCATATCTGTAGTATTCTTGAAAGATGAAAATCGTCGGAAATAATTAATATCCTTGAACTAGAAACAAAATCGCCATGATTATTGCGAAGGTATTTTATTTGTTCCGTTGTAGTTGATGTTAACTGTTCAACTATCAGATTTTTATAATCAACACCAAGGTTTGTAAGATACTTATAAGCAACTTCTGCTTCACTTAATTCACCCGGGGCATTACCTCCGGTAAGAATAATTTTTTTAATTATTCCTTGCCGGTAGAGTTCTAAAGCTTTCCTAATTCTTCCTTCAAAAATTGGACTTGGTTTATCTTTTTTCCAGACAGCAGCTCCGGGCACTAATCCATATTCATATTGATTATTATTTTTACTATTATAGTCAGTAACATTCCATACAAAAAATATAGAGAATAGAACAAGAATTAAAACAGCGGATATGGATCTTACCAGAGTTCTTACTTCAAATAATTTTTCTAAACCTAAAATCAAGCCCCAAGAATAAAGTAGTGAATAGATTTGTAGAAATAACGAGATGATCATTAAAAAACCGGTATAGACTTTTTTAATCGGGAATGAAAACAAGTATTCATTTGTTGCAAGTTTAATAAAATCGAACAGTACAATTGACACAATGAGAGAAATTAGAGATAGTATTTGAAGTATAAGAAGAAAATTCAGTCTCCCTTTTTCAATCTGTTTCTTCTTCAAACCAAGGATTAAAAATCCCGAGATTACCCATGCTGATATTAATATGTTAAGTATATTCCCGAGGTAATCAATTCTGTAATCCAGTAAGGATAGTCCATTAATTTTATATTTAATAAATGTGACAAGTAAGAATATTCCAAAATTAGTAATAACAGATGAAAGAATAATTGAAGGATATTGAATTTTGATTTTCACTTTTTTACTAATTTTTATTTACGGGTTGAATTAAAATGTTGGCAAGATCTTTTTCATTCGAAAAGATAACTGTTGATTCTACATTAAATATTTTTTTTATATTTTCTTCTGTTAATACATCTTTCTTATTACCCTGGATAGAAATCTTTCCATTTATCATAAAAGCAATTTTCTGTGAGAACAATCCGATTAGATTCAAATCGTGAGAAACAGATATAATTGTTAATCCCTGGTTAGCACTAAGCTTATTAAGTAATTCATAAATAGAAATCTGGTGTTCAATATCTAAGTGAGCATTAGGTTCATCAAGAAGAATTAATTGAGGATTTTGAGCAAGAGCTCTTGCAATAAATGCTCTCTGTGCTTCACCACCTGAGACTTCGTTAATACATTTGGATTTTAGGTCAGCTATGCCCATAACATCCAGGGCATTCATAACAATTCGTTTATCTTCTGCAGTTTCAAACCCCAATGTACCAAGGTAAGGGGTGCGGCCCATCAATACTATTTCATAAACAGAAAACGGAAAAATTGAATAGTTATTCTGAGGAACATAAGAAATCAGTTTTGCATATTCCTTGAGCGGTATTTCGATAATATCGATACCTGAATATTTAATACGTCCATCAACTGGACTTAATAATCTTCCAATTAATTTTAGGAGCGTAGATTTTCCACAACCATTTGGACCAAGAAGACTAACAAACTCACTTTTTTCAATTTTCCAGCTGTCAATATCTAATTGGAAATTGCTATCAATAGCAGTGTTATAGTTATACTTAATATTATTTAGTTCGAGGAGAAACAATTCATTTTACCTTTTTATAAAGATATTGATAAATAACAGAACATAAAACTTACAATGGCATAAAAATAAAATTGTCTGGTTAGCAAAAAGAAGGCGCCAAAAGGCGCCTTCTTTTTATTGAAGTTTGAATACGATTGGAATAGAAACCTGGACTTTGACCGATTTACCTCTTTGCTTGCCTGGTTTAAATTTTGTTTGCATAACTGCAGCAACAGCAGCTTCATCACATCCGGCACCAATACCTTTAATTACCTCTGCCTTAACTACATCGCCAACTTCATTAACGAAAGCTTTAATAAATACTCTACCCTGCACACCTGCACGTTTTGCAATTTCCGGATAAACAATTTTCTTTTGAATTGCTTCGATACCACCAATTGGTTCAGGAGTTTCTTCAACAGCAACAAAAAATACAGCTTCATCTTCCTCTTCTTTAACTTCCTGCTTTGGAGGTGGAGGTGGAGCAGATATCTGTTCGTTAATATCTATTTCTGTACTTCCAATTGCTATATCTTCCAAAACGTCATCCGATGGAGCTTCAATTGGAATTGGTGGTTTTGGAGGTGGAGGCGGAGCACTTTCTTGTTTAGTCTTTACAACATCTTCAACATTTACTAATTCTTGCGGTCCTTCCAGTTTTACTTTCTCTTTTGCAAAATCAGGGAAAAACTTAAATGCAACGATTAATAATGCAAGAGAAGTAATTAAACTCAACTCGAAAACACGCTTGTATGTTCTTTTTAAGTCTGCTTTTGGGTTTTTCTTAAGTCCCACTTTATTCCTCCTATTTATCACCTAATGGCGATGCTAACTTAAAAAATGATGAGTGAAATGTCAATCAATACTGAAAATTTTACATCGATCAATTTATTTATGTTCCAATTTTATGGTGTTAATTTTAGTGCACTAAAGATTTATCTCTTTTAAGGAAATGATTAACTAAAATAATCCCGGCACTTCCTCCAACAAAATCGAATAACCAATCGTAAAAATCGCAGTATCTGCCCGGAATTATCAATTGGTGAAGTTCATCAAACATAGCATATATTGTTATGATGATTAATGAAACTATCATCGAGTTTTTTTTGATCAATTCGGATTTATTTTGAAATACCGTACTTAATTTTATAAGAACACCAAGAATAAAATAAGCTGCAAAATGTTCTATTTTATCCTGGGTATTAAATAATTTCGGAATCTTTTCAACAGGAATAGAAGTCATAATAAACAAGAAGATCCAGTAAAGGATTAATGGAAGATGAACAAATCGAAATGGATTTTTCTTTATTGAATTAAATAAACGAGTCAATGATAAATTTGATAGCATTAGGAATATTTTCCATTAAATCTGAAGCAGTATAACCGAATTCAGTTTTTTCCTCTAACAGAAGGTCGCCGGATAAACTATGAATATACACCGAAGAGATAAGTGGATCCTCAATTTCAGATGTTTGTGAAATGAATCCGGCAATTATTCCTGTAAGAACATCTCCGGAACCAAATTTTGCAAGCCCCGGATTACCGCTGGAGTTAATAAATGCTTCACCATCAGGATTAAAGATTATTGAAGGTGCTCCTTTTACAACCAGGAAGCAATTGTTTTCTGAAGCAAAATTTCGGCCTAACTGTAATAAATTTTTCTTTAATTCACCTAATTCTATTCCAAGCAGATTAGCAAACTCTTTATGATGCGGGGTTAATATTTTCCCCTTTAAATTAATTTTTTTATACTCATTATTAGCTAAAGCATAAATCGCATCGGCATCAATTACAAATTTTTTGGTCTTATAATTACGAAGAATTTCAAGAACTGTTTCAATAGTTTCATTAGCTCTTCCTAAACCAGGACCAATTGCAATTACATCAGCCCAATTAATCTTATCTTCAATTTCCTTTAGATTATTTGGTGAAATAAATCCCAAATTATTATCATCATAATCAATCACAATAGCTGAATCGATCTTTTGCTGTGCCAGTAGTTTAATCGATTTAGGAGAAATAAGGTAACACGATCCGGCACCGGATTTTAATACAGAATTAGTTGTGAAAAAAGACGCGCCTGGCATTACTGACGAACCGGCAATTACTAATACTTTACCGGCTGAATACTTATTAACATCCAGATCCTTTGAAGGAATTCCGAAGTATGCATCCTCAGGTTCTATTAAATAATTTTGAACAGATAATTTCTTATAATATTCATCACCAATACCGATATAACCTTTTTCAATTATACCGCAGTTAGTATAACCTTTACCATAGAATAGTCCTGTTTTATATTCCGATAGTGTAATTGTTAAATCAGAATTAAAAACAAAATCTCCTAGTGAGTTTTCTAAATCCAAACCGGTCGGGAGATCAATAGAGACTCTGAATGTATTAAGTTGATTTAATCTATTTACAATTTCCTTATACGGTTCGGCTAATTCCCCTCTCGAGCCGGTTCCAAGCATAGCATCAATAACAATTTCACAATCATCAAGAGCACTAAGATCTTTATTACTTTCATAAATAATTATTTTCGATTGGGGATAATCAACCAACAAATTTTTTAATATTCTGAAATTAATAAGAGCATCTCCTTTTAATTCATCTTCACCACCAAGTGAAATGACTCTAACATTATACTCATTATTTAAAAAATGACGTGAAACGGCAAATCCATCCCCTCCATTATTTCCTTTACCGCAGACAATACCGATATTATCTACTGATGTATTAATATTACGCAGAATTAAATCGAAAATACTTCTCGATGCATTTTCCATTAAAACAATACTTGGAATTGCGAGAGTATTAATGGCGTAGGAATCCGCCTCGCGGACCTGTTGAGCAGAATATAATGGTATCATGTTTAAACCACTCTGTTGTTGGATGATAAAATAATAAAGAAAAATACCAATTTAAATTAGAGATTAATAACAGAGTTGATAACGTTAAGAAGAAGATCCGGAAGAATTCCGAAAATAAGAACAAATGCACCAGAAATTATTACTGCCGATAAACTAAAAGATGAAATCTCAGGCTTGAATTCTTCAATTGAATCGCGGAAATAGATATAAACGACAACCCTTAAATAAAAATATACACTAATCATGCTGGAGATTACACCAACAATTGCAAGCCATGTTAAACCACCTTCAATCGCGCCAACAAAAACATAATACTTTCCAAAAAATCCTGCTAATGGAGGAATACCTGCTAATGCAAACATAAAAAGCGACATGAAAGCAGCAAGAACAGGACTTTTAGCATGCAGCCCGGCGAATGAATCGATATCAATTCTTGTATCGCCCTCACCTTCAATAATAGAAATTACCGTAAATGCACCGATATTCATAAATGCATACGCAGCAAGGTAGAAGATAATTCCGGAAATACTTGCAGTATTAGCTGCAGCCAGACCAATTGCCATATAACCCGCATGCGATATGGACGAGTAAGCAAGCATTCTCTTTAAATTGTTTTGTGAAATTGCAACTATACTTCCGAACAACATTGATAATGCCGCGATAACTGAGAAATACGGTTTAAATACATTTGGTGCATTTAAAGTGAATGTTGCGGCTATTGAAATTATTAATACGCTGAATGCTGCGGTTTTACCTGTTGTAGACATTAATCCCGTTACTGTTGTAGCTGAACCCTGATAAACGTCAGGCACCCACATATGGAACGGGAACGCTGCAATTTTAAAACTAAAACCGATAAGAAATAATATAAATCCGGTAACAAAAATTATGTTAGAAGATAGTGAAGCAAAATTGCTTGTTATATATAATAGACTTGTGTTTCCTGCTGTTCCATAGATTAAAGCAATTCCATAGACAATGAATCCTGTTGCAAAAGAACCAAGTAAAAAGTATTTCAAAGAAGATTCGTTAGCTGATAATTTTTTTCGATTAAATCCGGCTAAAACATAAAAACAAATCGACATCAATTCTAAGCCAAGAAAAACCATTAAAATATCTTTCGAGCCAGCCATTATCATCATGCCCAGTACGGATGATTGAACTATGATATAATATTCCCCATAATATGTTCCATACTTTTTTAAATATCCAATCGAGCTCATTACAATAAGCATAGCACCGATATTAAAAATAAAATTAAAGATTGCGGGCTTTCCACCTACCTCAAGCATTCCTCCAAAAAGAATTGCGTGGTTATTGATATTTACAATAGAATAGATGGAGATAGCAAGAAAAAGAAGAATGGAAAACCATGGTAGAATCTGTTCGCTTTTCTTTGTTATCATTTCGATAACAACAGAAATAACTATCCCCAACCCGATTAGAATGAATGGTAATAACTGGTAATATTCAAAATTTGATACTGGCATATTTACTCTATGAATAATAATGTATCGTCGTTTATTTCTGAAATAGTAATTTTATGTTTTTCTTCAATAGAGAGAGCAATTTTCCTGTGATTGGAAAAATCAAAAATGTCTCTCCCCTTTTCCACAACAATTAATTTTATTTTCTCAAATCCTTTTACAACTTCCGAAAGAATTTTGTAATCGTAAAAATAAATTTCTGTAAAATCTTCATTTACTTTATAGCTTGCACCTGATTTTGTTGAACTGAAATCTGTAATAATATCATTTTCGATAACAGCTTTAAGAATATCTGCCTGGAATGGAAGCAGAACTCTATTACCATAGTGCAATCCATTTAAATTATTTTTTAACACATCATCTAATTTTTTCATAGTTAAACCCTTCCGTAGAATACTAATAGCCATATAATAAAGAAAAGAGGTAATAATATTGGAATAGAATATTTAATAAGAAATCCGAAAAAGCTTGGCATCTTAATTCCAGCACGTTCGCAAATTGACTTAACCATAAAATTAGGTCCATTGCCTATATAGGACATGGCACCAAAAAAGACTGCTGCAATGGAGATAGCCTGCACATAAATTGGATACGTCAGCGAGAAATCATATACCTGTTGTTTTACATCAACATCCATTCCATATTTTCCTAAAGCAGCACTTAAGAAATTTAAGAATGTAGGAGCATTATCAAGAAATGCAGAAAGAGAACCGGTTGCCCAGTAAAAAATTCCAGGTGTTAGTTCGTGTCCGTATATCTTAGATTCATGTTCAATTAATTGTAATGCCGGAATCATTGTTGCAAATATTCCTACGAAAAGAAAAGCAACTTCACGAATCGGTTCAAAATTAAATTCGTTTGCCTCCAGTATTTTTTTGTCGGCATATTTATAAGAGAAATAAACCACAGTTAACATAATAATTTCACGGATTCCAAAAGGTAATGGTGTAAGAGAAGGGACCCACTTAATAATTCCCGGATCAATAAAAACTGAGAGTAGAATAATTGCTAAAAATATTACATTCTTACCACCCCGGAATTCAATTTTTCCAGTATACTCAACACCTGGTTTTTCCTCACCTTTATTTCTTGAATCGATTATATAAAAGATTGTCATTAAAGCTAATAATGTTGGAACCCATACAACGAATATGTGCTCGAAAAACCAGAAGAAACCGATACCGCGCAAAAATCCCAAGAACAATGGCGGGTCACCAATCGGGTCTAATGCACCACCAATATTACTTACGGCGAAAATAAAGAAAACTATATGATAGGCTTTAATTCTATCCCTGTTAACTTTTATGTAGGGACGGATCAATAGCATTGAAGCGCCGGTTGTTCCTATTATATTCGAAATGACTGCACCGAAAAGAAGGATCATAACATTTAGCATTGGTGTTGATTTTTTAGCAACCTTAATAAGAATTCCACCCGATGCAACAAATAAAGATGCAAGAAGTGCAATGAATGAAATATACTCAGCTAAAGTATGTACCAGGCTATGAGTATCATTTAAGAAAATTAAGTAATATAAAACGGTAACCGATCCAAGGGCTAATGCTATTTTGGGATAGTTCCTCTCCCAGAAGTGATGGTAGAATAATGGACCGGTTGCAATCATTAATAACAGAATAGCGAAAGGCAATACCATAATTGGATTTGGTAGAACATGTTCAGTTTCTTCAGCCCCGGATGCAAAAACGGAATTAGAATTGAATAAGAGAATCAATAGTAGAATAATTTTAGAAGTTATTTTATTCATAGGCTTTATTTTAATATATCGAATGTGAATGAACTAACATGTTGTAAAATTGATTTTGTAGATTCTTCGGTCATACCGAGAAAGGTACCGGGATAAATTCCAATCCACACTATAAAAATGAATATCGGGATTAATACAACAAATTCCCTTACATTCATATCGGTTAAGTGATCTTTCAATTCAGGATTCTTTACTTCACCAAATACTACGCGTTGATACATCCATAATAAATAAACCGCTGCAAAAATTACTCCTGTAGCTGCAAACACAGTATACCACCAGCTATTTAATACGGAAGACTTAAATGTTCCGAGGAGAATTAAAAACTCACCAATAAAACCGTTTAACCCCGGTAAACCAACAGATGATAACGATGCAATCATTAAAGCAGTTGCATACAAAGGAACAATCTTAGCTATACCGCCATAGTAAGCAATATCTCTCCGGTGTGTACGTTCATAAATCATCCCAACTAAGAGGAAGAGTGCGCCGGTTGATAGCCCGTGATTTACCATTTGAATTACTGCACCTTGCACTGCTTCAACTGTCATCGCAAAAGTGCCAAGTACCACAAATCCTAAGTGCGATACCGACGAATATGCAACAAGTTTTTTCATGTCGGTTTGAACCATTGATACAAGTGCGCCATAAATAATTCCAATTATTGCAAGTACGGAAATAAGAGGTGCAAAATTAATTGCAGACTGCGGAAAGAGAGGCAGACAGTATCGTA
>JAGXSM010000136.1 GCA_018333725.1 Melioribacter sp.
GTTAAAGAAAGTGGATGGAGCGGCAGATGTAGTTGCCGAACGTGTGCAAAACGGGTACTATCTCGACATTAATATTAAACGCGGAATTGCCGCCAGATATGGCGTAAACGTCCGTGATCTTCAAGACATAATTGAAACTGCCATCGGCGGGCAAAATCTTGGAATTGTTATTGAAGGCAGAATGCGCTTCCCAATAAGAATGCGTTATCAAAAAGATTACCGCGATAATGTTGAAGAATTGAAAAGTTTGATTGTTCCGGTCGCGCTATCAAACCCTATGGCTGCCCAAACTTCTTCAAGTTCAATGGGTGGCGGAATGAACAATGGTACCGGTGGAATGTCTTCTTCGATGGGAAGTTTAAACCAATCAAGTATTATTCCGCAAGTATCTAATACACAAAATATTTTTTCACTCACAAGTGTAAATCAAAACGCTATTACTTATCTGCCTCTTGCTGAATTAGCAGATATAAATTTAGTAACCGGCCCTCCAATGATAAGCAGTGAAAACGGGATGCTTCGTTCTATAGTATTTATGAATACTCGCGGGCGCGATATGGGCAACGTTATGGTGGACGCTAAAGAGATTATTGAAAATGAATTAAAATTACCATCCGGCTATTCTTATACCTGGAGTGGTCAGTACGAAAGCAAAGTTCGTGCGCAACAAACAATCCAGATAATAATGCCGGTTGTATTCCTAATAATTTTTGTGCTTCTCTTTTTCACACTTAAAGATTACCTGGAAGCCGGTGTAGTTATGCTATCCGTACCTTTTGCTCTGATCGGCGGAATGTACATGATCTATATACTCGGATACAATTTCTCCGTCGCTGTCTGGGTTGGCTTCATTGCACTCTACGGTGTTGCTGTTGAAACCGGAGTTGTAATGGTTGTTTACCTTCATGAAGCACTCGATAAAAGATTAAGAGCATTCCACAAAGGAGAAAGAGGACACATTACAAAAGATGATATCTATGAAGCAACCGTCGAAGGTTCTGTTCTTCGCCTTCGTCCAAAATTAATGACTGTCGGTACTTCAATGGTTGGATTAATTCCTATAATGTGGGCAACCGGAACCGGGTCGGATGTGATGAAACCATTAACGGCACCTTTAATTGGCGGCTTGCTTACAAGTGCGGTTCACGTACTCGTGGTAACGCCTATACTTTTTGCTATGATGAAAGAACGTGCTCTTAAAAAAGGAAAACTCGAAATCTCTAAAATGGCAGATTGGATGAAGGAGGGAGAATAAAATGTTGAGTAAAACGAAATCCCGTATTACGGGAGAGAATTTAGTCCGAAGGACCCCTTACGGGGAATTTAGAATTGAGAATTATCAAACGCGAATATCTTTGCGCAACTCTGCGTTTTTCTCAGCGCTCTTTGCTGTAAGTCTTTTTTTCCTATCAATTAACAAAGCAACCGCTCAGTCGGTTGATTCGCTGGTAGCGGAAGCAGTAAGAAATAATCCACAGTTGAAATCGTTGCAATATAAAATAACGGCTTCGGAAAAAAGAGCTGAATCGATCAACAATCTCCCGGCACCAAACTTCTCAGCTGCTTTTAATCAAATACCTACAAATTCAATCGATGTTTTGAATCAATCTATTTCAAACGACTTTGCCATTTCTCAAATGTTTCCTCTCGGCGGCAAATTAAATGCTATGGCAGAGGTAGAGAGAAGAAATACTTTAATCGAAGGAAATAGTTATGAGATTTACAAAGTCAATCTTACTGCCGGTATAAAAATGTCTTACTATACATTATGGTTAATCGATAGAAAAATTGAAGTACAGAGAAAAAATATTTCTCTTTTGAACGACCTCGTCAATTCTATAGAAGCTTCTTACTACACAAATAAAATTAACCAGGCAGACGTGCTTACACTTCAAAGTGAGATCGCATCAAAAGAAACAGAACTATTGATCCTTGAAAAGCAGAGGGAAGCAGAGATATACAAGCTCAACAAACTCCTCGGTCGTAATCTTGATTCAAAAGAGGTTTACACTGTTGTTGATTTCCCGGCAGACATGCTCACTTCAACACAAGCAAAATTGGAAGAGATTCTCGGTTACTCCAATCCGTCTCTCAAAAAAATGGATAGCATGATTGAAATGAATAAAGCTATGATCGATGCCAACAATCGTGAGTTAATACCGGATTTAATGATTCAAGGTATGCTAATGAGAATGCCGCTTGGAATGACCCTAACATCTAAGAGTGATTTAACAATGCTCAATCCCAAGACGGAAATAATGTACTCGTTGATGTTTTCGATAAACCTACCCTTTGCACCATGGTCAATAAACAAATATAAAGCTAAGGAAGAAGAACTGTTCGCCGGCATCAGCAGCATAGAATATGAAAAGAAAGATATGCAGCGCGAGATGACTTCCAAACTTAAAGAAGCATTGGTCAAGTATAACACTGCTGTCGAACTTGCCAAACTATACAGTGAAAAAGTTATTCCTCTTTACGGCAAAGCAGCCGAATCACAAGCATCAGCATACCAAAACGGCAGAACCGGCGTTACTACTGTTATTGATTCTTACCGCATGTTATTGATGCAAGAGATGAATAACTACATGGCAATGGCAGATACTCAAATGTCTCTTGCCGAAATTGAAATGATGGTTGGAACAACACTCAAAAGTTTTAGGTGATAACATGAAAAATTTTATTAGAATAAATAGAGGTACAAAAATGAAAAAAGTCAGGTATCTACTCATTCCAATTATTGCAATTGCTCTGGCTTTCTCCGGTTGTTCAAAAACTGAGGGGAACGAACAACATGAACACTCGGCAAGTGAACAGAAAGAGTATTGGACTTGCACAATGCATCCGGAGGTTAGGTCTGATAGACCGGGCGCTTGCCCCATCTGCAATATGGACTTAATTAAAAAAGTAGAAAATGCAGAGGAAGAACCGGCTGCCGGCGAAGAAATGGCCGGTATGATTACGCTTAGCGGCAAGAGACAAGTATTGGCAAATGTTTCCACTGTTCTTGTTAAAACAGAAAATTTGCAAGAACAAGTTACGGCGTACAGCTATCTCGATTTTGTAGAGAATAATCGCAAAACTATTTCTGCACGGTTCAATGGAAGAATTGAAAAATTGTTTGTGGATAAAACCGGTGATTATATAAAGAAAGGAGAACCTCTTTTCGAAATCTACAGCCCGGATTTGGTACAAGCACAAAATGATTTCTTGATCGCATTAAACAATTCATCGAATTCCAATACGCTTTTGAAAGCGGCGAAGAAGAAATTAGAAATTTTTGGGTTAACACCGGAACAGATTCAGTTGCTCGAAGATACACGCGAAATCAATATTACACTTACCTATTATTCGCCGATTAGCGGAACTGTAATCGAGAAGAAAGCCCAGGAAGGTGTTTATGTGAATGAAGGTACCGCAATTTATGACGTTGCCGAACTTTCAACTCTCTGGAATATAGCCGAAGTATATGAAAATAATTTAGCTAATATCAAAGTCGGCTCACCGGTTAAACTTCATTTGCGTGCCTATCCCGGTGAAGAATTTAACGGTAGGGTAACTTTCATCTATCCGGTGATAAATTCTCAAACAAGAACTGTAAAAGTCCGTAGTGTATTTTCTAATTACGGCGGAAAATTGAAACCGCAGATGTATGGCGAAACCGTATTCAGCAGTTACGGCGGACAAGGATTACTTGTACCGGCAGATGCAGTTATCATTGCCGGTAAAAGAGTTGTTGTTTGGGTAAAAGCCGGAGACGGAATGTTTGAAGCTCGCGAGGTAAAACTCGGCAATAGATACAACAACAAGTATCACATCGTTAACGGTTTAGACGAAGGCGATGAAATTGCCGCAACCGGTGGTTTCTTAATCGATTCCGAAAGTCAGCTTAAAACCGGCATGCCAACCGGGCATCAACACGGTGATAATTTGGCGCCGACAAAAACTAATTCGGTAGAACAATCATCAGAACATAAAAATCATTAATAACCAAGGAGGCTCAAAATGAAATCGATCAAAATATTCTTAGCGGTATTATCTGTAATTATAATTTCTTCATCAATAACTTTTGCACAAGAACACAATCATACAGATCATTCCAAAATGGAAATGAAAAAAGATTCGACAAAGGTTGACGATATCGTCCGTAAAGGTGTAATTGATTTGCAATCAATCGATAAAAATAAAGACGGTAAAGTATTTCAGGACCCGATGGACTGGAATGTAATTTCCGATAAAGCCGGCAAATGCCCGTTGTGCAAAATGACTTTGAAGGAAGTAACAATCAAAAAAGCGAAAGAAAATCTTGTTAAAAACGGTTTCAAGGTAAAACAATATTAATCATCACTACATAATTGTTGTTGATGTATTTCTTAACTAAAAAATTAATAAAAAGAGGAATGACACAATGTTAACAAACAAATCAAATCGAATGTGCTTTTTATTAAGCGCAGCAATGTTAATAATTTTCACCGAAATTATTTCAGCACAGCATGATCAGCATCATGGAAATAATGGGGACAACATGATGCAAAATCAACAAACGCAAAACATGCGGCATATGCAGAATATGCAAAACATGATGAACCAGATGAGTCAAATGATGGATAAGAGCAATCAAATGATGAATATGATGAACAACCAGATGATGCAAAACCACGATATGGAACAGATGAATATGAATCAGGGAATGATGAATATGATGCAAGGTATAAACCAAATGGGAAAAGATATGCACGGACTTCTTGAACAGATGAATAAAATGACGGGCGACAAGAACATGATGGACAATGCAGATATGAAAGATCATATGAATAAAATGCTTGGAAACATGAAGACTATGATGAAAGAATACAAAGGTATGTTGAACAGTATGGAAGAAATTCAAACAAAAGGCAAAGGTAAATGATACATCTAATTGGAGAAATATTTTGGAAGCTGGCTTATGCCGGCTTCCTTTTAGTTTTTTTACTTTTGAGCAATGAAACGCTTTCTCAATCCGGATGGTATTTAACTTCCAGCATCCAATTAAGCGGCGGCAATTACATTCTCGATTCTTATAACCGTGTATTCTCGGTTTACGGCGGATTGCGCTACCAAGGAGAAAATTTTGGAATATCTGCTTCACTACCGTTAGTAACAAGCAACAATAATGTTAGCCAAACAAACGGAATGATGACCCAGTCGGGAACTAATAATGATGCTGCAACAAACACAACACATAGCGGCATAGACTTTGGGTTAGGAGATTTATATGGATACTTCGATTATAAAATTATCTCCGATTTTGATAGCGAGATAGATATTTATGTAAATGCACAAATTAAAATTCCGACTGCGGCAAAGCATATGAATATTGGAACCGGCAAATATGATTTTGGCGGTTCTATTTCTCTAAGAAAGTCTTTAGATAATTTTATCGGTTTCGTTGATTTGGGTTACTTAAACATCGGTGATCCGGACGGAAGTACTTACAAAAACCCGTTTACTTACGGACTGGGCCTAGGCAAGTTCTTTAACTATGGCGAATATTCATTACTGATTTATTATACCGGTTACACAAAAATATTAAATGAATATGATGCACCGAAACAAATTTCATTAGGTGCAAACTACCGAGCAAGTGAATCTATTATCATTTCGTTAATTGGTTCCGCTGGTTTGGGAAATTTTACACCGGATTTTACATTTTCCGGTGGGCTTAGGATTAAACTGTAGAAAGGGAAAGTGATGAAAACTTTATTTGCTATTATATTTGTTTCAATTATGGTATTACCAATTAATGGCTATGCACACGGTGATAAAGACCATAAAAAAGATCATCTAGCCAAAGCAGATACTTTTACTGTTGTTAACGGAGATACTATTGCTGTTAACGGGATTCCGGCTGAATCATTAAAACAAAAACATATCGAAGCAGAAAAGGAAAAACCGTTCGAATTAAATCCGTCCGAACAGATTTTTGAACACATGCACAATAAAATTGTTCATTTTCCAATAGCCCTCGGTGCGTTTGCTTTTCTATTAACGTTGCTAAACTTCAAATGGAAAAATTTCGATTCAGCGATTTTAATTTCCGTTCTTATTTCCCTCTTGTTCTCTATCGGGGCATTCATCACCGGTAAAAACCAATCAGACCCGTTTGTTGGAACTCCAAAAGAATGGATAGTTGAGCTTCACCAAAACCTTGGTATTGTCATTCTTATTAATTTTTTCGTCTGGACAATTTTTCTAGTAATTGACAAATTTAAAAAATATGCGTGGTTAATTGGACTAATCGCTTTTATTCTAATTCTTATTACCGGTTTTCTAGGAGGAGTGATTGCACATTAAAAATTTTATAAAAAATGTGAACACTGACATATACTAAATATGTCATTTATTATAAAAGAAAATATTCGGTCGAATATTTTCCTAGGAGGTTATATGAAAAAAAATATAAACAATTTATTAATCCTGATGCTGCTTTCAGTTATTTCTATTTATGCCCAGGGTATGAATAGCGGCGGTATGGGATTTCTGTTTCCCGATACATTAGCCCAATTCACACTTTCCGGTAAAGTAACCGTAGATACATCTCTTCCAATGCCAACTTACTTTCTCGACATAAACGGCGATAGCAAAAATGAATATAATCTTAACTTTGGCCCTTTCTGGTATACACCAGATAATTCAACAGCAGTAAGGCCAAACAACGGGGATCAAGTTACTGTCTTAGGCGGTCAGATGAACAGCTCAATGAACATGAACGGGCTGCCTATGATAATTGTATATGAAATCAACGGGCTGTTGTGGCGAGATCCATTCGACCCGGCGTGGAATAACTTCGGCAGCAACACTCATATCATGGGGCATCATGCCGGTAATTGCAACGGTTATGCTTTTGGTGCAAGCGGAACAACTACGCAAAATGTAACATTAACCGGAATTGCTTTGGTTGATACAACATACTTTATGAATCACTACTATTTAGATGAAAATAATGACAACAAACCGGATTACTTTTTGAATTTCGGTCCTTGGTGGTATGAATCAAGCACCGGAGCAAAAAGACCAAACAACGGAGATAACGTAACAATCGTCGGTGGAAAATTGCAAGCCACAAACGGTTTGAATGTTGTGATTGTTTATCAAATTAACGGTCTAGTATGGAGAGATCCAGCGTTGATAGGAAAATATTTCGGTGGTGGTTGGATGCGAAAAAATAATTCCAATGATAAAATTTCCAATCCTTATGATGAAAAAGATTTTATGATGATGGGCAGTGGTTGGAATATGGGTGGAATGATGTCAGATTCCATGTTTGCAAGAATGCTGGAATTAAATCCGCATAATATGCCGAACGGCAAAGGACAAAATATATTTAAGGGTTATGAAATGAGCATCTTCAATTCAAACGGTTTAAATGGAATGATGCAGAATGGCGGTTGCGGTGGAATGATGAACTTTGGCTCTAGCGCAAATATCCAATTTCATTTCGACGAGAAACAAATTCAAGCTTACCACATTGATAAAAACAGTTTGAGAGTAAAATACTGGGACAACCGGAATAATCAATGGACGCCTATTTCCGGCGCTGTAATAAATCAGGCGTCAAACACAATTACTTTTTCTAACGGTCAGATTGCAAGCTACTATATTTTAACCTCCGAAAACGTTACTGCTGTTGAAGAAAACTCGGCTGTTCCTACCGGTTATTCTCTCGAACAAAATTATCCAAACCCATTTAATCCTTCAACAATAATTCAATTTACTATCATTGAAGACGGCATGTTTAAATTAGTTGTGTACAATGTCTTGGGTCAGGAAATATTTACACTAATAAATAATCAATTGAAGCAAGGTGTACATAAAGTTAAATTTGATGCTTCCAGATTGGCATCGGGAGTTTATGTCTATAAATTAATCGGGACTAATATAAATATTAGTAAAAAAATGCTGCTTGCTAAATAGTCAATTAATTAATTTTTGAAAATAACCAAAAAAATTAAAGAATAAATTTTTAATGAGGAGAAAAATCATGAAAAGGTTATATGCATTAATAATTGTTTTAGCAATTGCTGCTTCATCATTATTAGCACAAGAGACAAAAGTAGTAGAGAACGAATTCAAAGTTTTTGGCAATTGCGGTATGTGTAAAACAAGAATTGAAAAAGCAATAAAAATAAAAGAAGTAAAATATGCGAAGTGGAATAAAGAAACTAAAATTCTGAAGGTCGCTTTCGAATCATCAATAACCGCCGATTCTCTTCATAAACGAATTGCCGCGGTGGGATATGATACAGAATTATTTAAAGCACCGGACAGCGTTTATGTAAAATTACCGGGTTGCTGTTTATATCGTGATAATGCAAAAACTCATTAATCATTCACTTATTAATCACAAAATGAAGATATAAAATGAAGCGGAAAATATTATTAATTATACTGATGATTCTTTCGTTACCGCTGTATGCTCAGGATATGCTTACAGGTGTTGTAAAAGAAAAAGATGAAAAAGGAAATTTGAAGCCGTTGATTGGTGCAAATATTATCTGGCAGAGTACATCACGCGGAACCACTACAGATATCAACGGCGCTTTCGAGCTGGCAATGACAAAAGAATCGAACCTCTTAATTGTTAGTTTTATAGGTTATAAAACTGAAAAAATCACAATAACAGATCAGCGTAAAATCGAAGTTGTGCTCGAATCCGAATCGAAAGAGTTAATTGATGTTGAAGTAGTGGGGATCCAAAATTCCTCCTTCCAGGATTATAAGGGAATTGAAAACACAACAATAATTACAAAGAAGGAATTGCAGAAGGCTGCATGCTGCACACTTGCAGAGAGCTTCGAGACAAATCCTTCGATTGATGTTTCGTTCACCGATGCAATTACCGGCGCCCGGCAAATTGAAATGTTGGGACTTGCCGGAATTTATTCGCAGACTTCGATGGAAGCACTTCCATACATTCGCGGTTTGATGTCTAACGTTGGACTCTTTTTTGTACCCGGTACATGGATTCATGCTATAAATGTTTCGAAAGGGATCGGTTCCGTTTCAAACGGATTTGAATCAATTACCGGACAGATCGACATCGATATGCAGAAGCCGTTCAAAGACGAAGAAGATAAACCGGGATTTTTAAATATTTACGGTGATAATGAAGAGCGGTTCGAAGGAAATCTTAATTATAGATACAAAGTGAACGATAATTTATCTTCTGTAACTCTTCTGCATGCAAGTTCTCGCCAGCATAGAAAGGATATTAATTCTGATGCTTTTGTCGATATGCCTACTTTCAACACATTTAATATAATGCAGCGATGGCAATATCTTTCTTTCGAAGGATGGGAGAGTCAGTTAGGATTCCAAATTGTAAATGATAAAAAGGAGGGCGGTACAACTAATTTAGATTCCGGAATAAGCACCGTTTATAAATTCGGCTCAACAAATAAATTTTTTAACCTATACGGAAAAACCGGATATGTTTTTCCCGATGAGGAAGGAAAAAGTTTCGGATTTCAATGGTCCTTTAATAATTACAATAATTCATCACACTTTGGTAATAAATTCTATACCGGAAATGAAAAAAATCTCTATCTTAATTTTATTTACCAATCGCACTTGTGGAATGATTCTCACATGTTCAGAGCGGGAATGAGTTTCGTTTACGATGATTTCAAAGAGGCATTTAATGCAATTGATTACAACAGAATAGAAAGAATACCTGGCGCCTTCGTTGAATACACTTATAAACCAGACACTGAGTTATCGGTAGTAGCCGGATTCCGTGCAGACAACCACAATCAGTTTGGAACGTTCTTCACACCAAGAATTCATATACGTTATAGCCCCGATGAAGACTGGGTTTTAAGATTAGCAGCTGGAAGAGGTTATAGAACTTCAAATATTTTTGTTGAATACTCCTCAAGCTTTGCGAGTTCGCGGTCAATTGACATTATCCGTTCTAATAATTTTGGATACGGTTTGAATATGGAATCCGCCTGGAATTACGGATTAAATGTTACTTATTATTTCTTGTATGATTACCGCGATGCAACATTATCATTCGATATTTACCGGACTAATTTCGATAAAGTTACTATTGCCGATATAGATTCCGATCTGCGTAAAATTATTTTCTCTTCTGTTGATAATGGCGCACACTCTACAAGTTTTCAGGCAGAACTTAATTTCGAGCCGGTTCAATTTCTTACTACACGGTTAGCATATAGATTTATTGATGCACAGCAATTAATAAACGGATCGTGGAAAGAAAAACCATTTTCAGCAAAACACCGGGCACTGTTTAATTTAGGTTATTCAAGCCAAAGAGAATCGATGGACGATCCTCAGATGCTTTACGATTTAACCGTTCAGTGGTTCGGCTCAAAGAGAATTCCTTCAACAGAAACTAATCCGGTAGGTCTTAGAGCAAAATCGAATTCACCTTCTTTCTTTCTTGTTAATGCTCAGATTACACGTTCATTTTCCGGTTTGTTCGATTTATATATTGGTATAGAAAACTTATTCGATTTCCGCCAAACCGATCCTATAATAGATCCGGGAAATCCCAACGGTCAGTTCTTTGATGCTTCATTAATCTGGGGACCAATTAGCGGCAGAATGGTTTATGCCGGATTGAGATATAGAATCTAACTATAATTGATTACTGACAGATTCGAGATACTGGATATTTGATGCTGGATACTTGACTTTATTTGAGTATCCGGCATCAAAAGTTTTATTTTTGCAAAAGTGATTTAAGCAATAATCGAGCATCATTAATCGATTAAAAAGAATTGAGGTTTAAGTGGCATCGCCTACCAAAATTAAACTACACAAACAAGAATACCTGGAAATCAATTGGGATAACGGGAAGACACATAAGTTCCCTCTTAAGTTTCTAAGAGATGAATCACCTGATGCGGGCAATAAAGGGGAAACTATTTTATGGAAACACTACGCTCCGCCACCAAAAGAAAAAGTAAAACCGGAAGGATACGAAATCGGGAAAATTGATCTGGTCGGAAATTATGCTATCCAGATTACATGGAAAGATGGTTACAACTATGGAATTTATTCATGGGAGTTATTGCTTAGACTCGGCGAGTATTTAAGCGTTAGAGAAAATTTACATCAGGATTTTGATCATTATCATTAAATAAGAAAGAGTGATATACAGTATCACTCTTTCTTAAACTATGTTCAACTACTACAATAATTTTTTAATATGGTCTTCGTAAGCTGCTTTAGAGATTAAACCTTCGTAGCTGGCAACAACCTTACCTTCTTTATCAATTATAAATGAAGTTGGAATTGCTCTAATTCCGCCATATTGCTGATAAACACTTGTATTGCCGTAAACTATCGGGTAATTAATTCCATATTCTTTAATAAAAGGAACAACGTCCGGTTTGGTTTCCTGATCAACTGAAATACCGATTATTTCAACACCTTTTGAAGCGTACTTCTTTTTTAATTCAACTAAATCCGGAATTCCTTTTCTGCAAGGCGGACACCAGGTAGCCCAGAAATCTAATATTAC